>JAXGSX010000227.1:0-5990 GCA_040775225.1 Kiritimatiellia bacterium
CGATTGACCTGGTGGACGAGGCCTGCGCCTCCATCCGCACGGAAATTGATTCCATGCCGGCGGAACTGGACGAGGTGACGCGCAAGACGCTGCGGCTGGAAATTGAAGAAACGGCGCTGAAGAAGGAGAAAGACCCTGCCAGCCGCGAGCGTCTGGAAGTCTTGCGCAAGGAACTGGCGGGGTTGAAAAAGCAATCCTCCGCCATGCGCGCCCGCTGGGATGAGGAAAAACGCGCCCTGGCCGGCAAGCAGGCCTTGCGCGAGAAGCTGGAACAAGCCCGTCAGGATTGTGAAACCGCCGAACGCGCCTATCAACTGGAGCGGGTGGCGGAATTGCGACACGGCGTCATTCCCGAACTGGAACGCCGGCTGCAGCAGATGGACGGAGCGGCCGCGGCGGCCATGCTGCGCGAAGAGGTGACCGAGGAAGAAATCGCCGAAGTGGTTGCCCGCTGGACGCGCATCCCGCTAACCCGCCTGCTGGAAGGCGAACGCGAGAAACTGCTCCGCCTGGACAAGGCGCTGCACGAGCGCGTGGTCGGCCAGGACGAGGCTGTCCAGGCCGTGGCCGATGCCGTGCTGCGGGCGCGCGCGGGCATCAAGAATCCCCGGCGGCCCATCGGCTCGTTCCTGTTCCTGGGCCCCACGGGCGTGGGCAAAACCGAGCTGGCGCGCGCGCTGGCGCTGACGCTGTTCGATACGGCGGACAACCTGGTGCGCCTGGACATGAGCGAATACATGGAAAAACACGCCGTGTCGCGCATGGTCGGGTCGCCGCCGGGCTACATCGGCTACGAGGAAGGCGGGCAACTGACCGAGGCGGTGCGCCGCAAACCCTACTGCGTGCTGCTGCTGGATGAAATTGAAAAAGCGCATCCGGATGTTTTCAACATGCTCCTGCAATTGCTGGACGAGGGGCGTCTGACTGACTCCCACGGGCGCACGGTGAATTTCAGGAACTGCGTGGTGATCATGACCAGCAACATAGCTTCCCATGTGCTGCTGGAGGGCATCGAACGTGACGGACAGATCCGCGAAGACGCCCGCCGCCGGGTGCTGGAGTCGCTGCGGGAGCGGTTCCGCCCCGAATTCCTGAACCGCGTGGATGAAATCGTGCTGTTCAAGCCGCTGACCCAGGCGGAGCTGGAACGCATCGTTGATCTGCAAATCGCCGAACTGGCCGGGCGGCTGGCCGAACAGCGGCTGGCCATTACCGTGACGCCCGCGGCGCGCCGGTTCATCGCCCAGCGCGGATATGACCCGGTGTACGGCGCCCGCCCCTTGAAACGGTATATCCAGCAAGCCGTGGAGACGCCCGCGGCGCGCGCCATGCTGGCGGGCGACCGGGGCGCCGGCGGAACGCTGAAAATAGATTTTAAAAAGGACGGGCTGACCGTGGCGCTCGATTAGCGCCTTTGCCGGCATTTTATGCATACCACCAAACATGTGTTCATCACCGGCGGCGTGGTGTCATCCCTGGGCAAGGGGTTGACTTCCGCCTCCGTCGGTTTGCTGCTGGCGCGGCGCGGCTACCGCGTCAGGATGCAGAAACTCGATCCGTACCTGAACGTGGACCCGGGCACCATGTCGCCCTTCCAGCATGGCGAAGTTTACGTCACCGCAGACGGCGCGGAGACCGACCTGGACCTGGGGCATTACGAGCGGATTGCCGGCGTTACCTGCGGGCGCGACAGCAATTACACCGCCGGGCGGATTTACAGCGCGGTAATCAGGCGCGAACGCGAGGGCGGATACCTGGGCAAGACCGTGCAGGTCATCCCCCACGTGACCGACGAAATCAAGGCGGCGATCCGAACCCTGGACGCCAAAGACGTGGATGTCTCCATCACGGATATCGGCGGCACCGTGGGCGATATCGAATCGCTGCCGTTCCTGGAAGCCATCCGCCAGTATCGCCAGGAAATCGGCCGGCAAAACGGCGTGTTCCTGCATTTAACGCTGGTGCCGTTCATCCGCGCCGCCGGCGAAATGAAAACCAAGCCGTCCCAGCAGTCGGTCGGCATCCTGCGCACCATCGGCATTGTGCCGGACATCCTGGTTTGCCGGTGCGAACGGCGGTTGGAGCGCGAGCACCGGGAGAAACTGGCGTTATTTTGCAACGTGGAAACGGAATTGGTGATCGAAGAGCGCGATGTGGAGCATTCGATTTACGAGGTGCCGGTGGCGTTGGCGGAGCAGGGGCTGGATGTATACCTGCTGGAAATGCTCAAGCTGCATGTGCGCCCCCTGCAATTGGACGACTGGAAACGCATGCTGGCGGAACAGTTGGCCCCGTCCGCCGGCGCGGTGGAGATTGCCGTGGTCGGGAAATACATCCGGCTACAGGACGCCTACAAAAGCGTTTACGAAGCCCTGCATCACGGCGGCTTGGCCAACCGCGCGCGGGTGAATATCCGCATGGTGGAATCGGAGGAGCTGGCGGACGCCGGCAGTGCGGCGCGCCGGCTGGCGGGCATGCACGGCATCCTTGCGCCCGGCGGGTTCGGCGACCGCGGCGTGGAGGGGAAACTGCGCGCCGTTCAATATGCGCGCGAGGCCGGCGTGCCGTTTTTCGGAATTTGCCTGGGGATGCAGTGCGCGGCCATCGAGTTTGCCCGCAATGTCTGCGGCCTGGCCGGCGCCAACAGCGCCGAATTCGATCCCGCCACCACGCACCCGGTGATTGATTTGCTGCCCGGCCAGCGGGAGATATCCGACAAGGGAGGCACCATGCGTCTGGGCGCTTATCCCTGCCGGTTAACCCCGGGCAGCCGCGCGTGGCAGGCCTACGGCGCGGAACTGGTCCGGGAGCGCCACCGCCACCGCTACGAGTTCGCCAACCGTTACCGGCCGCAGATGGAAAAAGCGGGGATGCTTTTCTCCGGGGTGAACCCGGAAACCGGCCTGGCGGAAATCATGGAGTTGCGCGAGCATCCATGGTTCGTCGCCTGCCAGTTCCACCCGGAATTTCAATCCGGGCCGCTGCGGGCCCATCCCTTGTTCCAGGCTTTCGTGGCGGCGGCGATTCTTCGCCGCGATGGCGGCACGGGGGGGGGCGGATCGCGGTAGCGTATAAGTGCGTGAGTGTGATCCTGGATGGCGAGCCGAGCCGGCTGGATCGCGGCGTGTAACGCCGCTTCCACGGGAAGAGGGTGTGTGAGTATGTGAGTGAGTAGGTATGTATGATCCCTGGAGGGCGAGCCTGCGGCGAGCCTTTCCGGGAATTAGCCGCAAGAAGCATATGGGGATAATAAAGAGGAGCCGATTACAAAACACACGTTTTGAATGAATTCAGAATACAGAAGCCTGAATTCAGAATAAACGCCAGACTTTGATGACAAATGTGTTCCGATTCTGACTGCTGAATCCTGACTACTGAATTCTGCTTTCAAAAGCCGACTTTTGCAAGCAACTCTAATAAATGCCCAAACGCGAAGACATCAAAAAAATCATGGTTATCGGCGCCGGGCCGATCGTCATCGGCCAGGCTTGCGAATTCGATTATTCCGGCGTCCAGGCTTGCAAGGCCTTGAAAGAGGAAGGCTATGAACTGGTGCTGGTGAACAGTAATCCGGCGACGATCATGACCGATCCGGAATTCGCCGACCGCACATACGTGGAGCCGCTGACCGCGGACATCCTGCATGCCATCATCCGCCGCGAGCGCCCGGACGCGCTGCTGCCTACACTGGGCGGCCAAACGGCCCTTAATTTGGGTGTGGCATTGCATGACCAGGGCATTCTGTGCCGGTACCGCGTGGAGTTGATCGGCGCCGACGCCGAAGTTATCCGCCGCGCCGAAGATCGCAACCTGTTCAAGGCAACCATGCGCGGGATCGGTTTGGACATGCCGGCCAGCGGCGCGGCCCATTCCCTTGAGGAAGCCTGGCGGGTGCGGCAGGAGATCGGCGGCTACCCGCTGGTGATCCGGCCGGGATTCACCCTGGGCGGCACCGGCGGCGGCATCGCGGGGAATGACGAAGAGTTCCGGCGGATCGTGGAGCGGGGCTTGTATTACAGCCCCAATTCCGAGGTCCTGATCGAGGAGTCCGTCGTTGGCTGGAAGGAATTCGAGTTGGAGGTAATGCGCGACCGCAAGGATAACAGCGTGATCGTCTGTTCCATTGAAAACATGGATCCGATGGGCGTGCATACCGGCGACAGCATCACCGTGGCGCCGGCCCAGACCCTGACCGACCGCGAGTATCAGCGGATGCGGGATGATTCGCTGGCCGTCATGCGGGCCATCGGCGTGGAAACCGGCGGCGCGAATGTGCAATGGGCGGTCAATCCCGCCGACGGGCGGATGGTGATCATAGAAATGAATCCGCGGGTTTCCCGTTCCAGCGCCCTGGCGTCCAAGGCGACGGGGTTTCCCATCGCGCGGATTGCCGCGAAACTGGCGGTGGGCTACACCCTGGACGAACTGCGCAACGACATTACGCGCGAGACGCCCGCCTGTTTCGAGCCGGCGATAGATTACGTGGTCACCAAGGCGCCGCGTTTTGCCTTTGAAAAATTCGCCGCGGCCGACAACACGCTGGGCACCCAGATGAAATCCGTGGGCGAGGCGATGAGCATCGGCCGGACTTTCAAGCAGTCATTTCAGAAAGCCATGCGCTCCCTGGAGCAGGGCCGGGCCGGCTTCGGCGCCGACGGGCGCGATGAAGCTTACGAGGCGCTGCCGGACGGACGCCTGGAGGCGGAACTGGCGCGGGCGCAACCCCGGCGTTGCTTCCATATCCGCGCCGCTTTCCGGCGCGGCTGGGATGTGGCGCGCGTGCAGGATTTAACGCGCATGGATCCGTGGTTTCTCCGGCATCTGGCGGAACTGGCGGCCTTCGAGGATGAAATTGCCGGCGCGCAATCGCTGGACGGTCTGCGCCGGCAACCGGATTTGTTCCGCCAGGCCAAGGAATTCGGGTATTCCGACCGCCAACTGGCCTGGCTCCTGCATGCCGAAGAAAATGCCGTCCGCGCGGCGCGCGAGGAATTGAAACTCATGCCCGTATACGCTCTGGTGGATACCTGCGCCGCGGAATTCGAGGCGTATACGCCTTATTTTTATTCTACCTATGGCGACCTGAACGAACCTTGCGCCGGCAGCCGGCCGAAAATCATGATTTTGGGCGGCGGACCCAACCGCATCGGGCAGGGCATTGAATTCGACTACTGCTGCGTCCATGCCGTTTTCGCGCTGCGGGCGGCGGGCTTCGAAACCATCATGGTCAACAGCAACCCCGAGACCGTCAGCACGGATTACGACACCAGCGACCGCCTGTATTTCGAGCCGCTGACCCTGGAGGATGTGCTGCACATTTACCGCCGCGAAAGCTGCGCCGGCGCCATTGTGCAATTCGGCGGCCAGACGCCGCTGAACCTGGCCCGCGCGCTGGAAGCCAACGGCGTCGCCGTCATCGGCACCAAGCCGGCCAGCATTGAGGCGGCCGAGGACCGCGAACTGTTCAAGCGGCTGCTGGAAAAACTGGATATACGCCAGCCGCAAAGCGGCATGGCCGTCAACGCGGCCCAGGCCGAAGCGATTGCGGAAAACATCGGCTACCCGGTGCTGATGCGGCCATCCTTCGTGCTGGGCGGGCGCGCCATGGCGATCGTGCACAGCCGCGAGGCGCTGCGCCGCTACATGGCGGAGGCTGTGGAAGTGTCGGAATCCCGGCCGGTGCTGATTGACGACTTCCTGGAAAACGCCCTGGAAGTGGACGTGGATTGCATCTCCGACGGCGAGACGACCGTCATCGGCGCCATCATGGAGCACGTGGAGATGGCCGGCATTCATTCCGGCGACAGCGCCTGCGTCATCCCGCCGCGCCATCTTTCGCCGGAGGTGCAGGAAGTCATCCGCGCCGACACCCGGGCGCTGGCCCGCGCCTTGGATGTGCGCGGTTTGATGAATATCCAGTTTGCCGTGCTGAACCGTCCGGATGGCGGCGCGGATGTTTACGTGCTGGAAGTCAATCCGCGCGCCTCGCG
>JAXGSX010000228.1:0-5922 GCA_040775225.1 Kiritimatiellia bacterium
CCCCGCGCAAACAGATTGCCATTGAGACGGATTAAATGCTATATTGTTCCTTTCGCGGCATGGGACGCAGTGGCGCAGGGCCGAGTGCCGGAGTTTGGCGTTCCCGCGGACGCCGGCTCCGGTTTTGTCTTTCCGGATGAATCCGGCGTCTTGTTTGACGCCCAACGGCGCGCGGAAATTTTGCATGAAGGAACAGTTACATGGCGGACAGCAATGACCATCTTGAAAATTTGAAGGACGCGCCGGAGAAAACCGACCCGGTGAGCGAAAGTGGCGGGGCAGCGCCTGTGCCGGATAACTCGGCAACGCGTTTGCCCCCGGCCGGCGAATCCGAAGCTGCCGCCGCCCCGGCAATACCGCCGCCGGATACGGCCGATGCCGGCAGTCCGGGTGATGAAGCGGCGCGGTTGCGCGATAAGCTTTTAAGGTTGCAGGCGGATTTCGACAACTACCGCAAGCGCGTGGCGCGCGACGATGCCGCCCGCGCGCGGCGCGCCACGGAAGATCTGGTGACGGAACTGCTCCCGGTGCTGGATCATTTTGAGATGGGTCTGAAGGCCGCGCGCGAGGCGGCCCTGCCGGCGGCGGTGTATGACGGACTTGTGCTGGTCCAGACGCAGCTCCTGGAGGCTATGAAGAAGGCGGGCGTGGCGCCGGTCGCAGCTAGCGGCGCCGCCTTTGATCCGCAATGCCATGAATGCGTCGCCCATCTGCCGTCCGTTGAATTTGCCGAAAACATGATCATAGACGTGACTCGCCGGGGATACTGGCTGGGCGATTACCTCTTGCGCCCGGCGCAGGTGGTCGTTTCCAGCGGCATGCCTGCCGCGCCGGATCCGGGGCTGAACGCCGATGTTGAAAATTCAATGGCCGGTCCGCTGGATTCGCCGGCCTGATCCTGGCGGCGCGGCGCCCCCCGCCGCGCAATTGCCTTTCCCCGCCGGTTTCCCCTGATGCCGCCCGCGTCGCCGTTTTGCGCCGGCTGGTCTGCGGGCCGGCGCCGTCATCCAACGCGCGCGTCCAGCGCACAACCGTCATTTGCCAAACCGTCCGCGGTCTGGGGGCGCCGGGCGGATTGAAAATATAGGCTTGCATTTTCCGGCAATCGGAATTAGTATTATAACATATCAGTTGCACTGCCTGACGGCTGTCCTGCATGGAGTTATGACTATTAATAAACGGAAACGGGTTCCCGCGCATCTGTTGATACGCACCCAACTGAAAAAAGAGATTTTTGACGGAATGCACGTGGAGCTTTCCGAGAGCCTGGTGATTCACCGGTTCAAAGTATCGAGCGCTACCGCCCGGCGCGTGCTGAACGATCTGGCATTGGAGGGCCTGATTTCGCGCCAGGTGGGGCGGGGCAGTATCGTGCGCCAGCCCGCGGACCGGGTGGTGCGGGAATACGGCGTGGTGTTTTTTGATGTTTTCGATCCGCATGATTTGTTCATTGCCGAAATTGTCCAGGGTATCGAAGAACAAGCCCGTTTGAAAAAACATCACCTGCACCTGTTCACCACGCGCGGCAAACAACTGGATGGCGACGGCGCGTCTTCCTTGTCCTATCTTGTGAAGAGCCGGAAGATTAACGGCTTATTTGTTTTATCGCCCCTGGATGCGGATGCCATCCGGTTTTTTCTGGATGAACGCTTGCCTTGCGTCTGTATCGGCAATAATTATCCGGGTTTGCGGGCGCCGGCGGTGCTGTTTGACAGCCGCCAGGCAATGCTGAATGTATGCCGGCGGTTTTCGCAGGAGGGGGCGCGGCGCATTGCGGCCATCGTGCGGTGCAATCCCCGGCCGGATGTCGAGCGCACCTGCGATTTCATCGCGCGCGCGTATTATGAATATTACGCCGAATGCAGAATGCGCCCGGAAATCGCCTGGTGGCAGGCTTTGCCGGATGAATCCGACGCGGCCTTGAGCGCCATGCGCGCCATGTCCAATCTGCCGCCGGCGCAGCGTCCCCAAGCCCTGGTGGTGCAAGGCTTGAATTTGTCGGCCGGGGTGGCCGAGTTCCTGGAGCGCAATCGCGCCTGGCAGCCGGCACATGTGCATTTTACGGACTGCCGGGAACGATATCCGCACCTGATCACTGCCCCCTATCGCGAGGAAGGACGGGCGGCATTCGATTTGATGGAAGATATGCTGGCCAACCCACGCCAGCGGACGGCGAACGCGCCGGTGCTGCTGCCGATGGAGATTTACTGGAAAACGGGCGCCGGCGGCGCTGCATCATGAACCGGTAATCGCCGCTTTTTCACCGGCGCCGTCGCGCCGGATGGCCTGGTCAATATGGTGCATGGCGGCAAAGGCGACCAGGTTGGCCGCCACGCCCGCCACCAAACCGTCCACGCCGCCCGGGTCCTTCAGCATCCAGTGCCACAGGACGAGGGTTGCGGTTCCGCAGCCGGCACCGACCAGAAATGTTTTGACGCCGGCCTTGATTCCCAGCAGGGCGGCCGCCATGGGCACCAGGACTACCGGCGCCCAGAAATTGTATGAAAACAGGAGGATATCCAGCACGTTTTCAATTTTCATGGCGAACCAGACGGAACCGATGCCTACCGCCAGCGTTGTGCCCTTCGCCCAATACAGCCCGGCCCGGTCGCCGATGGGCCTTGCCAGCAGCGGATTGAGAATATCATTTACCAGTGTGACCGATGCGGCATTCAGAAACGAGTCGGCCGATGACATGACGATGGAGATCACGCCCGCAATCACCAGGCCGCGTAAACCCACCGGCAAAATGTGCTGCACCACATACGGCATGGGCGCGTTGCCAGGCAAATCCGGGGTCAGCGCCAGCGCCACCAGGCCGATCAAACCGGTGATGGCGAAGAATGGAATGGAAAACAAGGCGCTGTAGAGTGTGCCTTCGGCTGTCGCCCGCGCATCTTTACCCAGCAGCAGGCGCTGCAGATAGGGTGGCACCAGCGTCTCCCCCAGCATGAACGAAAGAAACAGCGATAAAACCATCATGGGAGTCATGCCGGGATTGGTCAGCGACAGGTGCCCGGCAGGTACGGCGGCCCGTAA
Organism: Kiritimatiellia bacterium; assembly: GCA_040775225.1. Lineage (GTDB taxonomy): Bacteria > Verrucomicrobiota > Kiritimatiellia > JAAZAB01 > JAAZAB01 > JAXGPF01. Next base: position 3,040 of record JAXGSX010000228.1, read on the forward strand.
ACCGTCAACACCGCCCACCGCCCTCAAGCCCAGGAAAAGCGTGAGCGGTATGCCGACGGCCAGCAGGATAAACTGGATCACATCCGTGCGCACTACCGCCCGCATCCCCCCGGCCGTGGTGTATGCGATGACAATGCCGCAGCCGAGTAAAATGCCCCAGGCGCGGGAAATGCCTGCAAATTGCTCGAAAACCGCGCCCATGGCGCCAACCTGCGCTCCGGTAATCCCCGTGCAGACCAGCAAGCCCAGGATGCCGGTGATGATTCGGCCGGATTTGCCGTAATTGACCGCCATGACATCGCCGGGCGAGATGCAATGCCGAAACAGCCGGATGCGGGGCGCTATGAATGCCGCCACGAAAAATTCCTTCAGGCTGAATCCCCACAGGCCGACCATGGATACAATGCCGACGGCATAGACCTTGCCGGCGTTCCCCATGGAAAAGCCGCCGCCGATAAACGACGCCGACAAAGTGGCGAATATCACGAACGAACCGTATGTCCGCCTGTATACCGAATACTCGGCCAGGGTGGCGATGCCCCGTCCGGCCAACAGGCCGATGGTTAAGATTACCAGCAGATAAATTCCGACAATGATCTGGTCAATGAGCGGCATGGCGTTTTGTCCCGTGATGCGTGAAAAATGGACCGAACCCGACGGCGGGGGGAACTAAACCAAATAATTTGACATCCGCCAAGCAGATTTTGGATGGACATCTTCGGGGCAATCGGGGTATATTCCACGCGGACACGGGGCGCCGGGACTATCTGCTGCCGGCCTCCGCCCGGGGAAAAAGGGACATGACGCTTCAAAAATTCGGCGATGGGCGCGACTGGTTTTTCGAAAAGCGGTTCGGGCTGTTCATCCACTGGGGCATTTACGCCGTCAACGCCTGGCATGAACAGGAAGTTTATCGCCGGATGTTGCCGCGCGCACGGTATGCCGCCGCCATGACGCGCTTTAATCCCGCCGGATTTGATCCGGACGGCTGGTTGGACGCGGCCCAATCCGCCGGCATGGAATATGTCTGTTTCACCGCAAAGCATATTGACGGTTTCTGCATGTGGGATACCGCCTTGACCGATTTCAAGGTCACCCGCACCCCCTTCGGCAAGGACGCCCTCGCCCTGCTGTCGGACGCCTGCCGCCGCCGCGCCATGCCGTTGTGTCTGTATTATGCCGTTCCGGATATGCATTGTCCGCACTATCCGCATACCAACCATCCCTACGAATATCCTGCGCCCCAGGATGGCGACCGGCCGGATTTGCGGAAATATCTGGATTACGTGGAGCGGCAAGTCACGGAGCTTTGCTCCCATTACGGCAAGATCGCCGGTTTCTGGTGGGATGCCAACGCCAGTTCGCTGAATTATCGGGGCGCGGGATTCAATGCAAAAATCCGCCGGCTGCAGCCCGGCATCATCATCAATAACCGCGGATTCGATGAAGGCGATTTCCAGACACCGGAACGGGAATCATCCGGCATGGAAGCCGTGGCGGGCGCGGTTTACGACCAGCCGGTAGAGGCCTGCGAATCCGTCGGACGGGAAAGCTGGGGCTGCCGCTCCAACGAGGATTATTTCACGGTCGAATACCTGACGGGCAATCTCTGCAAACACCTGGCCAAGGGCGGCAATTACCTGTTGAATGTCGGCCCGCGCGCCGATGGCTCGTTGCCGCAGGAAGCGGTTAAAACCCTATCGCGCATCGGGGACTGGGTTGGCCGCGCCGGCCGCGAAGCCCTGTGGAAGACGCGGGCGCTCCCCGTCTTCCAGCCTGATCCCGCCATGCTGCTTACCGCCGGGGAAAATGCGCTTTATGTTAACTTTTACCAGGGACTCAAAACTTCCGGCTTCGCCCTGTACGGGATCAGCCGGCGGCCGCGGCGCGCCTCCCTTCTGAACACCGGCCTTGAATTGCGTGCCGGGTTGGAGTTCATGCCGACGCTCTACCGCAAGCGGCATAATCATGCCCTGCATGTCGCGGGCATTCCGGCCGACGCGCTGCCGCGGGAGGCGGTGATCGTCAAACTGGAGTTTGATGATGTACAGGCTGCGATTGATGAATACCTTTTTACCGGAGGCGTGTAATGCATCACCGCGAACGGTTTTTAAACGCCATCGCGCGGCGGCCGGTTGACCGCCCTCCCGCCTGGCTGGGATTGCCCGTGCCGGACGCGCTGCCGGGGCTGCTGGCGTATTTCAAGGCCCGGGATGTTGTTGAGTTGAAGCAAATTCTCGACGACGATATTTTCCCGGTGGAAGTGCCTTACAATCATCCCCCGGCCAACCACATTGCCTGCGCGTTCGATTTTGCCGCCGGCGCGCCCGGCGCGGGTACAACCGCCGAACGCACCCTTACCGTCCCCGGTTTTTTCGCCCACTGCTCGCATCCGGCGGATGTCCGCAAATTCGACTGGCCCGATCCGAAAAAACACATTGATCCGGACGCCTGCCGCCGGGCCATGGATGAAGTTCCCGCCGGATACGCCGCCATGGGCATGCTGTGGTCGGCCCATTTCCAGGATGCCTGCGCGGCTTTCGGCATGGAAGAGTCCTTCGTCAAGATGATCGCCGAGCCGGAAGTATACCGCGCCGTGATTGACCGGATTACCGCGTTTTACCTGGATGCCAACGAAATTTTTTACAAGGCGGCGGGCGATCGCCTGGACGCCGTGCTGATCGGCAACGATTTCGGCACCCAGCGCGGCCTGATGATCGCGCCGGAACAGTTGCGTGAATTCGTGCTGCCCGGCGTCAGGCTGCTGGTGGCGCAGGCCCGGAGCCACGGGGTCAAGGTCATCCATCATTCCTGCGGATCGGTGTTCGAGATCATCCCGGACTTGATTGCCGCGGGGGTGGACGCCATTCATCCCATGCAGGC
>JAXGSX010000229.1:0-5910 GCA_040775225.1 Kiritimatiellia bacterium
CAATTTGCTCCGAAATATTCAAGGGCGGTCAGGCGCCCCAGGTCTCCCTCAAAATGCGCGCGCGCTGCGGCCAGCAGGCGCAGCGCGGCATCCTCATCGGGCAGCGAGATGCAGAGGTCAAGGTATTCCCGCGGATTTTCCGCCAGGCGCAGGGTGCAGGCGGTCGCCAGGCCGAAGATGCCTTCGCTGCCGATGACCAGGTCCACGAAATCCAGGGCGCCGTCGGGAGAACTGAACGGGCCGCCGGCATTTTTAATGGGCGGGCGCGGGTACGTTGATACCGGCCAGGGTAGGGCCGCGTGGCCGTCTTCCAGGTAAAAAAATCCGCCGGCGGAGACATACTGGTTGCGTTCCGCCTCGACCAGCATGCCGTCCGGCAGGAGGAAACGCAGCGATTGCACCCAGGCGCGGGTGGCGCCCTGTTCGCCCGGGGTGAAGCCGGAAGCATTGCAGGCCAGGCAGCCGCCCACAGTGGCATCGGCACGGCTGGTGGGGTCCACCGGGTAGCGCCGGCGGCCGCCGGTTTGTTTGCTGATTTCCCGGCGCATGTCTTCCAGCAGCAGGCCGACGGGCGCGGCGGCGGTTTGGCCGGCGGCATCCACCCGCACCGCGGGTTCCAGCATGCGGACGGTGGAAAGCACGACGCCGTCCGGCGGCGTAGCGCTCCCGGTCAGATTGGATTTGCCTCCGGAAAAGGTTACCGGCACGCCCGCGGCCCGGCACAGGCGCAAAACGGCGGCACAGCCGCGCTCGTCGGGCGGCCGGGCCAGGGCCTGGGCCCGGCCCGGCAGGTGGCTGCTGTCCCCGGCAAAACCGGCGACGATTTCCGGGTCGGTGGAGAGATCAACCTGAAAATTTTCACTTAGAAACGCCGCGGCTGCCGCCAGGTTGCCGGCGCCGGGGTGGGCCGCGCCGAATCGGTCCAGCGCGGCGTATTCCGCAGCGGATAGAACCGGTTGCAGCGGCAGGCGATGAGTTGGCATGCCTGTGAAAATAACACAGCGTTCGGCGCCCAGGCAATCAAAAATCAGGGAATTTAGTTGTTACTGACGGAGGCGTTGCTTATCATGGCAGGGCCATGCAAAAGAATATTCAGTTTCCGGCTGACAGCGGGAGGCCGGATCTTGCCGGCCGGGTTTCCCCCTGGGGTGAATCGGCGGCAAGCATCCTGGCTGCGCCCGCCAGATGGAAGTTTGTTTCGCCCTTTATGCCGTGTCAGGGAAGCTCGGCGCCGGGAACGCGGGTATTCCGGCAATGGATGGCCAAACACCGGCACACCCATCCGTTTTACGAAGTCATGCTGCCTCTCCGCGGCGCGGCCTGGTACGGCGTGGGCGGCGCGGTTTTTTACTGCCGACCGGGCACCATGCTGATCATTGCGCCCAACCAGCCGCATGCCAGCCGGTACCGACTGGAGGACGCCGTGGAACATGCCTGGATAAGTTTCATTACTCCGGCACAGGCTTTCCTGCAGTATGTGTCCGTATCAAACGGCAAAGTCAGGCGGATACACGGAGAGCGCAGCCTGATCAATGTCGCCGGCTTGAGCCGTTTGTTGCAGTCCCTGCAACGCCTGGCGGAGGGGCAAGGCCCGTTGAAAAACTTGCGGATCAATTTGCTGTTGACGGCGTTTAGCGCGGAGCTGATCCATCTGTTGATTGATACCGGCTCCCGTCCGCCCGAGGTGATTGACCGCGAAGCGCTGATGCGGGAAAAAATCGGCATGATCTGCGGGCATGTGCGTGCAATCGGCGGCAAAACCAATCTGGCGGAACTGGCGCTGCTGACCGGTTACACTCCCGGGCATTTTGCGCGGTTGTTCAAACGGCTTGCCGGTCAAACTGTGCATCAGTATATTGATGCCTGCCGCCTGGAGCGCGCTAAAGCGCTGCTGGCCGCACGCGTGCCGATGAAGGCCATGGCCATCGAGTTGGGTTTTGCCGACAAGACCACCTTGTCCCGCTGGCTGGGTAAATTCCGGCATGCGATGTGATGTTTACGTTTTACATCGTCCCGCCGCCGCACAAATTGCAAACAAATATCATGATTGGTCGTTTGGCGGTTATGCCTGTCCGTGATTTAATACACACGTTGACGAATCCGGGAACCATTACCGAAAGGGCGCCGCCAATGAACAAGTTCAAGTATGCCATGGCTGAATTTCTGCCGTTCCGCGACAAGGCTGTCTGCGAGCGCGTGCGGGCGATCAAGCGCGCGGATATCTGCAAGCATCCGAACAAGAATTTCCACATCAAAGTCATCGAGCAGGATGAAGCGCATGTATTCGCCTATCTGCTGGACATTGTTTCCGGCATCCGGCGCAGCCTGGAAGAAGGGCGCAAAGCGTATGTCATGATTTTGCCGGCCACGAACCCCTTTTACGCCTGGGTGGCGGAGATGATCAACCGGCTGCGCATCCCCTGCCATCATGTCCATACCTTCAACATGGACGAATTCGCCGATGAGAACGGCCAGACCCCGCCGCGCTCCTGGCCGGGCGGGTTCCAGTATCATATGTGGGAGGATTTCTTCAACCGGATTGATCCGCAACTGCGCATGCCGGAAAACCAGATTCATTTCCCGCTGACGGAAAACGTGAATGATTACAGCCGGATGCTGGAAGACCTGGGCGGCGCCGACGTCTGTTACGGCGGCATCGGCTGGTGCGGGCATATCGCCTTCTTCGAGCCGCATCTCGGCCTGGAGTTCGGCGATGACATCCAGGCGTACCTGAAGGCCGGCGCCCGGATTGCGGATTTGCACCCGATCACGGTCTGCCAGAATGTGCTGAACCCGGATGCCGGAGCCTCCGGCGACTGGTCATGGTGTCCGCCCAAGGCGGCCACCATCGGCCCGCGCGAGTTGGCCGGCGCCAAGCGGGTGAGCTTCTGGAACAAGGCGCCGTGGCAGCGCTTCATCACGCGGCTGGCGGCGCATGGGCCGGTGACGCCCATGGTGCCGGCGAGCATCCTGCAGATTCTCAATGCGGAATTGATCCTTTCCGGCGGCGTCGCGGCGGATATAACGTATAACCAGGGCGTCCGGGCGCACCCGTTCGCATTTCCGGATTATGCCTGGCAGACGGAACTGGCCAAGTTTAAACGCTAACGAATATGTCTCTCACAAAGACACTAAGTCACCAAGGAAGAGTAGGTTGCGGCGCTGAAGGAAAACATGCCGTTGTGCGGTAGTTCCTTTAAACGGAACAAAGTTTTTGGAAATAGCGCAAAGCACAAACCGTTTTGCGCTTTGCGCTGTTTCCAACAACTTTAATGTTTTCCGGTTTGTTTTTTCTTGGCGGCTTGGCGGCTTTGTGCGAGAATATCCGGTTGCCGTATGCAGGTTAAATAATCTGCGCAAATCTGTGTAATCTGCGGATAAAAAAATCCGCGGATGACACAGATGCGCACAGATGAGAGGCAAGGCTTGCGGGTTTGCGCCCGCCTTGGAGGAAAACACATGCATGGAAAAATCGCACGTATCCAGCCGGCGGACCTGGCCGGCAAGGTAATTGACGCGCATTCGCACGTGGGAGTGGCGCTGGGCTCATACGGGCGCGCGGAGTATCCTTACGCCCAAAACATCGAAGGATTATATTATCAGCAGTTGCACGGCGGGGTGGATGTCAACATCGTCTTCCCGTTCACCTCTGACTTGTATTTCGATCTGCCGGGATTGATCGCCGGGCGCTTCGAAAAATCGCGCCCTCCGGTTTCCTCCGCGCCCTTCCAGGCAGAAAATCTTTTGCTTTTGCGCGAGGTATTTGACTACTGCCCGGAACTCAGCCGGCGGTTCCTGCCGTTCATCAGCATGGATCCGCTGCGTGAAACCCGGGCGCAGGCGCGTGAGATCGAAAAACTCCTCAAAAAGTATCCGGTGTACGGCATAAAAATCAATCCGGCAACCAGCCATGCGCCGGTGACCGCGTTGCTGAAGGAAGGCCGCTGCCTGCTGGCGCTGGCGCGCGAGCAGAATTGGCCGATCCTGCTGCACACCTCGGGGCAGGCCAGCGATGTCAATTCCTATGCCGGCAATGCTTTCAAAGTCATTGACGCCAATCCCGATATCCGGTTTTGCCTGGCGCATTGCATTCTGTTTAAGAAGCCGTTCCTGGATCGCGCGCTGGCCACGCCCAACGTCTGGGTGGATACCGCCGCCTTTAAAATCCAGGTGGATGTCTGCCGGAAGTGGGCCGGGAAAACAATCAACCAGAGCGATTTGATAGACGCGGATTTCAGCGACCACAACGATGTGCTGGCGAAAATCTGCGCCGATTACGGCGAAAAAATCGTCTGGGGCACGGATTCGCCCGCCTATGCCTACATCTGCCGGCGCAAACTCAACAAAACCCAATGGCAGGAATTCAATTACAAGGGCACGTATGACGATGAAATCCGGCTGCTGCGCCGGCGTTCCCCGTCCGTCCGGCGTAAAATCACCAACCGCAACACCCTCCGGTTTTTGTTCGGCGGTGCGTCTTGACGCCTTGATCTTCAAGTTCCGCCATGAAAAGCGGAATATTTGGAGGGATGGCAGCTGAAGGGAAAATGTTTCTCACAAAGCCACCAAGCCACAAATAGGATGAGGGGTTTTCAGATGCGGAAGGGAAACATGCCGCTATGCGGCAGTTCCGTTAGACGGTCATGTTTTCCTGCTGGTGCTTTCTTGGCGGCTTGGTGACTTTGTGAGAAAATATTCCGGATTCCGGCAGTTTGCCCGCGAATGCCCGCGAATGGACGCGAATTAACGCGAATAATGGAAATAAACATCGGTGTAAATTATGACACAGGAAATCAAACTGGGACTGGTGGGTTATGGCCGATCCGGAGAAAAATTTCGGCCGCGGGCGGAGTCTGCTGCGGTTGGCCACGCAAAGCTTCGAGGGCGTAACGGCAGCCGCCATCTGCGAGATAACCCCGCAATCGCTGGAGGTTGCGCGCAAGGAATTTCCGCAGGCCAGACATTTTGCCGATTTCGATCAAATGCTCACGGAAGTCCCCATGGACGCGCTGCTGATCGAAACACCCGCGCATCTGCACGCGGAATTCGCGTCCAAGGCCCTGGCGCGCAACATTCATGTCCTCAGCGATATTCCCACCGTGAATTCGGTGGAAGAGGGCAATATCCTTTGGGAGGCGCACCAAACAAGCAAGGCGTTTTATATGGCTGGCGCCAATGCCAATCTGGCCGGTTGGATCGAGACCGCAGTAGACCTGCGCAAGCGTGGATTATTCGGTGACGCTTATTACATCGAGGCGGCCTATATCCATGACTGCCGCTCGCTATGGGAAGTCACTCCCTGGCGTAAACCCAAGCCCGGTCCCAATGAGCGCCTGCCCATCCAGTATTGCACGCATTCGTTGGGGCCGGTGTTGCGCCTGATTGACGAGGATTTCGAGTGGGTCTCCTGCTTCGACACCGGCAGCCATATCAACAAGGAGGAAGGCCAGCATGACGCTATGGCCGCCTTGTTCCGGACCAAGAACAATATCGTGGTGCGGCTCCTGACTTCCTTCATCAACAATTACCTGGGCGGCCATCACAGTTACCGATTCTTTACCACCAAGGGGTGTTTTGAACGCACGCCGAATTATCGCACGTTCCGGAAAGATCCGGTGGAAGGGCCGCGGACGCTCTTCTATTCCACCGACCTTTATGGCTACAATAATTGGATGGAATTGCCGATAGACGATACCCGGCCGGAATTCGCCGCCCAGAAGGCCTTGGGTCATGGCGGGATTGACTATGCCATGCTGAAGATGTTTGTCGAGGCCGCCCGCGCGGGCGGGCCGTCGCCGATCAGTCTCCGGGAAGGACTGCGGATGACCCTGCCCGGCATGTACGCCGCCGAGTCGGCGCGCCAGGGTGGGGAATTGGTGCGGAGTATTTCCCCGTGGGATCAGATGTCAG
>JAXGSX010000230.1:0-5881 GCA_040775225.1 Kiritimatiellia bacterium
CGCAGGGTCAGGGTGACGGTCGGAATGCCCGCGACGGCGCCGCCGGCCGGTTCCGCGGGCATGGCGACGGGCTCGGTTTCCTGGGCGGCGGGCGCGGCGGCCGTCACGGCCGCGCCGGGGCGCTGCAGGTTCAAGACAATATTCACGCCGCGTTCGGTGGGCGGCGAATCCTTGTCCGCCGCCTGCGCCTGCTGGTCAATGTATTCGATGACATCATGAATATTAGCGGCGCGGAAATCCAACTGGGGGATGATAATACTATTCAGTTTCTCGAGCAGGCGCCGGCTGCCGGGACGGACGGCGCCAATGCCCGTTTCCACTTCGCCGCGCTGGGCGACGGTGCGCTTGACGGGGGGCGTCCAGGTATCGCGCACCTGGGTGACCATTTCCGCCTGGAATCGGTCCATTTGCTCGGTTTCCTTGCGGAAGCGCCGCTCGGCCAGGCGTTGCAACTGGGCGGCGGCGTCGGAGTTCAGGGGCTCGGCCTGGAGCACGCTCTGAAATTCCTCATGGGCCTTTTCAAACTCGTTGACGGACATGTACTGGTTGCCGCGTTCCAAGGCCGTCCGGATATCCTTGGCCTTGGCCTGGTATTCCGGCGTTTTCCGCACATGGACGGGGCGATCGGCCATCTCCTGGCGCCGGATTTCATCTTCGCGGATGCGCTCAATCAGGCGCATGGCCTTGGCATGGCCGGGATAATACCCCAGCGCGCGGCGCAAGGCGTTGCGCGCTTCCGCCAGGTTGTTATCGCGGTAATAATTCAAGGCCAGGCGGTATTCGCATTCGGCCTGGTCCATGCGGGCCTGGTTGCGGATTTCCACCGTGTGCGGGCGCTTGGGCATCAGTTCCAGCGCCTGGCTGTAAAATTTCAAGGCCGCCTCGAATTCATTACGCGCCATGGCCGCCTGGCCCTGGTTGAAATTCTGCAGCCCTTCGACTTCCAACGCCTGGCGCCGCACTTCTTCCTGGGCCGCCAGCATCGCTTCGGGCGTCAACGGCTCGGCGGGAACTGCGGCGGCCGGGGCGGAGATCGCGGAGGCGGCCGGCGCGGATTCCACTACCGCCGGCGCGGGCGCGCGCGTTTTCCGGCCAAACCAACGCTGCCAGAACCATGGCTGGTGTTCCCCGGCAGCCGGCGGTTCCGCGACAGGCGCTTCCGCCGCCCGGGCCGGAGCGGCAGCCGGAGCGCCATTGCCCAAGGTTCGGTCAATTTCAAATTCCGCCGCCGGGGCGGCGGGTGCGGCCGGCGCAGGTTCGGAGGAGGCGGCGGCGGCGGACGGCAATGATTCCGCAGGCGCCGGGGGACCGGTTTCCGGCGCCGGCGCGGGTTCCGCGGGTTGGGCCGGCGGTGTGTCAACCACCGGCGGCGCCGGGGTGGTTTCCGGCGGCGGCGCGCCGGAATCCGGACCGGAACTTTCATCGGCGCCAACCGCCGGCACGGCGGATTCGGGACCGTTTTCCTGAGCGTCCAAATTTTGGATGCAACTAAAAAGCGCCAAGCTCAGCAGTAAAGCCATAAAGCGAACATAGCTCATTTTTATAAATCTTTCGTCACAATTTGATCCGGTTTTTATCGCCGGATAATTCGTTTAATACTACAATGGCATCCTCTTGAATGTCAATCACTTTGTAATCAACATTCTTTAAAACAAACTCCGACCCCACCCGCAACCGCAACTCGGAATCATCAAAATTATTGTACACCAGCGCCATCAATTCCCCCTGTCCCATGCCGCGCCCCAGCACCAGCGGCACCTCGCGGCCGTCTTTGCGCAGCCGCAGGATGGATTGATCTTCATTGATGGGCAGATTGCCGCGCATCACCTTCACCACCCGCGGATCAAAACCGGCCACCTCGTAGCCTTCCACGGTATTACCCAGGCGCACGTAATAATCGCGGTGCGTCCGGTTATTGCGCACGGTAAACATGACATCATTGGTAGTCAGGCGCTGCACGCCCTGGAAACTGAGCGGCATGGGCATGCGGCCGATCCGCATGATTTTCAATTTCGTCAAGGGCGAGGGGAAAGACCGCGGGTTGCCCGGCGCGGTTTTATGGGCATACTCCTCGAGATTGGTAAATCCGTCGGCATCCTGGTCCAGGCCGGCATCATCCAACAGCGGATTCAGGCCGTATTGCTTCTCCCAGGCGTCGGGCAATCCGTCGCCGTCGCTGTCCTTGTCGGCCTGCGCCTGGGGGATCACCGGCTGCTCGGCGCCGCAATTCTTGTAAGGGCAAAGCTTCGCGTCGAAGGGAATCGGACGCCGGCATTCCACGCAGGCGGTGCGGACCTCCGCGACCAGCATGCGGGCGGCGCGCGGAGCGGCCTGATACGGCTGCGCCACATCTTCTATGGCTGCATGCAATTCGCGCAAATCCAGCGGCGCAACCTGTTTGGCGGCCGCCGCCGGCTGTTCCCATGGCGCAGCCGACAACTCGCGTTTTTCGCGTTCCAGAAACATCAGCAGCAGCACCACGGAAAGCAGCAGTCCCGATAAGGCCATAAACAACGCCAGCTTATCGTAGGACGACCTGACCCATTCTTTGAAATTTTTCAGATCCAAATTCATAAGTTCACGCTGCCGCGCGCCCGGAGCGAACCGCCGCGGTCATCAAACATGGCCGGCGTCATCCCAGGGCAACGACGGCGCAAATTGATACACATCCATGACAATGCGGGCTTCGATATCCTCGCGCCCGATCACCACCGGCCGTTCGCGCGGATCGGCCGGCGCCGTTGCGGCCGGCTTTTCCTTCCCGCCGGCCGGCGCCGCAGACTGTCCCTGAAGTCCCGGGCGGGAATTTTTCAATTCCACCGAGGTTACCACGGTGAACATCGGCAAAGCCGACACCTTGTTTAAAAACTCCATGACCGCCGGTTCGCTGCCGCGCAAGGTCATGGTAAACTGCTGGCTGCGGAACAAGGAACCGTCGTCCCCGCCGGCCGCGGTATCTTCCGGCGCGGCCGGCGGTGGCGCGCCGCGGCCGCGGCGGCCGCCGGCTGCATCATCCGCCGCGCCCGCATCTTCAAACTCCTCGCGGGAAAGATCCAGCAGCTCCGCCATGCGCGATTGCATGACGGCTTCACACAGGGATTCCATGATCTGGAGCTGCTGCACCAGGCGCGGAATATCCCGCGAAGCCGGCATCTGGCCGCCGGCATACCTGGCAAAGCCGAAGGTGAACTCACTGGGCAATGCCACGCGGTTGGCCGTGAATCCCGCCCGCAGGCGCCGGAGGGTATTTTCCAGCAAGGGAATAAAATCCGAATCGCCCATGGGGCGCGGCAGCACCTGCCCTTCCCGCAGCCGGTCATTTAACTCGTTGTACGCATCCAGCAATTCATGGTAATTCTCCTTGGCCAGGACGACGTTATCCTCCGAGGGGAACGGATCGCGGTTGTTCAACTGGGCCAGGCGCGCGGAGGCCGCCTGCAGGTTGCGCTTGGCGGCATTGAATTCGCCGACCGCGACCGCCAGCCGCCAGACCGCCGCCGCCAGCAAAAGCAGCAAGACGGCGGCGGAGGCCAGGCGCCATTTATGTTTTAGAAGCAACGATTTCATAGCGGCTCCTGCAGCACAACTTTCATGCTGAATTCACGCGCGTAATCGTTCTGGTTCGGAATGGGCTGGCGTTCGATCTGCGTCTGGTCGTCGAAATCCGGGCAGGCGCGCAGATTATCGCGGAACTGGGCGATGGATTTATCCGTGGCCTTATCCGCGAAAATCAACCCCTTGACCATGATCGCCCGGATGCCGGGACCGGCTTCGGCGGTTTCCGGCGCCTCCGGTTCGCCGCGGCGGCCACGGCGGCCGGCGGCGGCCGGCGCCGCCGTTTCCGACAGGGGGGCCACTTCCACCAGCCACATGCCGTCCAGCATGCTCGCATGCAAGCTGTCCAGCAAATGCAGCCAGCGGGCGCGGCGCCGCACCAATTCTTCCAGGCTTGCGCTGCGTTCCCTTAATTCCGCCACCCGCGCTTCCACGGGTTTCATCCTCGATTCCACCGCCTCCAGGCGTCCGACGACGGCGCGTATTTTGCCCATCCGGGCTTCGAGTTTCTCCGCCATGACGGCGAAATACAGCCACCAGCATCCGACGACCAGCACCAGGCTGGCGGCCGCGGAAAACAGCAGGGGCAGCTTGCGGCGGAACGCCTTGGCGGCGGCAATTTTGGGGGGCAGCAGGTTGATTTCCAGGGGGCAGGGCAGCATGTGGCGCAAGCCCACCCCTACCACTTCGCCCATCACGTGGGCGCAGGCGGCGATTTCTTCGGAAGAAATGGCGTTGTTTACAATCACGTTGCGGAAGGGGTTGAGATACTCGACGTCGGTTTTCAGCTTTTCCTTGAAAAATTCGTCGGTGCGGGCAATGATGGATGTGCCGCCGGCCAGCAGCACCCGCACTGGCGCATGGCCTTCCTGCTGGGTGCGGTAAAAATTAATCGTGCGCTCGACTTCCACATGCAGGCGGGTCATCACGCTGCGGACGGTCTTGGAGACCCGCGAGATCACCTTGTCGGCATAATCCTCATACGCGCCGCCGAAGGCGACGGTGGCGTGGGTGCGCTTGAGTTCCTCGGCATCCTTGAAGGGCAGGTTGAATTCCTTCATCAACTGCTGGGTGATGACGTTGCCGGTGCCCATGATCGGCAGGTTGCGGCTGAAGAAACGCCCTTCCTCAACGAACACCAGGTTGGTGGAGCGGGCGCCGATGTCAATCACCAGGATGCAGCCGGCCACGTCCACGTAATTATAGCGGACGGTGTTGTACAGGGCCATCGGCGCCACATCCACCAATTCGACTTCCAGCCCCACGGCTTCCACGCAATCGGTCAGCGCGGCCACCAACTCCGTCTTGATGGCCACCAGCATGACATTCAATTCATGCTGGGACGTGCCCATCAACTGGTAGTCCCAGACCACCTCATTGATGGGGAACGGCACATTCTGCTGGGCTTCAAACTGGATGGTTTGGCGGAGCTTGCTGCGCTTAACCGGCGGAAGTTTGACCAGGCGCAGGAAGGCGGACTGGCCCGTCACTGACAGGACCACGGGGGCCGGGCGCAGTTTTTTCCCCTTCATCAAATCCTGCAGGGCGCCGATAATCGCCAGGGAGGGGTCGGCATCGCTGCCCGGCTCGATTGCCATGGGTTGCATGGCCAGGTGGGTCAATTCCCACCCGCCGCGCCCGCGGGTAAACTCGGCGATCTTGAGTTCTCCGGCGCCGATGTCCATCGCCAGGACGCGGCCGGACCGCCACAGATTCATGAGTTTGGAAGCGCCGGAACGCATCGTATCACACATCCTCGCCCGTTTATCTGCCCTTGATGGTCTCGTAATTGTCCCAAGCCACGAAGGCAAACGGCGTTTGGGCTCGGTTTAACAGCATGCCGGGCATGGTGCGCACATTGGTCATCGGCAACCGCCACCACTGGGCCGGAGTGTCCGGCAGGCCGGCGGACGCAAGCAATTCGCCCTTGGAGTAAATTTCCACCGCGATGCGTTCCAGCGCGCCATAACGTCCAACGGTGTTGGGGCGCAGGAACACCGTGCTCATGTGATTGCGGCCTTTGGCAATGTCCACGTAAGAGACGGTGCAGGGGAAGAGCGTGAAAGCGCCGGTTTGAGGATGTTTCACCACGGCAGTGTAACGGAATTCCAACTCGTCAATCCATTCCGATTCAGTGTCGTAAGACACGGCGATTTTGGCCCAATCCCGCGCCCGGCTGTTTTCGGAGGGGCTGACGGAATAATCCGGCGTTGGCGCCCGGCCTTCCGGCCCCAAGCCGGTCAATTTGCGGATAATTACGACATCCTTGCCGGCTTCCGCCGCCGCCGCCGCCACCGCCGCCCGGCCTACCGGGCGCTGCGCCCAG
>JAXGSX010000231.1:0-5788 GCA_040775225.1 Kiritimatiellia bacterium
ATACCGGCAACCGCACCCGCCCCCTTCGTCTATCGGCTAGGACATCAGGTTCTCATCCTGGAAAGAGGGGTTCGATTCCCCTAGGGGGTGCCATTTTTTCAAATCTCAAATTTCAGATTTGAAATTTCAAATGAGATCGAATTTTGCGCGTTGGCGCGCACAACCCGGGGCTCATATGGTCGGCAACTCGAGCCCGGCGGCGGCCGGCCGGCCAAGCCGCCATACCCGGTCAAACATTCCCGGCCATGCCCGCGAGGCGCATAGGGTTGCGGCCAGGGCGCCCAGGATCACGAGCAAGACGAACAGGCGGACGCGTTTTTTGTCGGCAAACGGATCAACCGCAATCCGGCTGCTGCCGGGCGGCAGCGCGGCCAACCTGGTCAGCGACGCGCCGAACGGGATATTGATGCGCGCCCGGGTATTCACAGCCCACCCGCCGGCGTCCAGCAGCGGACCCAGGTTGCGCAGCCGCAGTTTCATGGATGCCAGCAGCATCGAGGGACCGGAAATCAGCAGCAGCACTCCCAGCACGCCCAGCGGCAGCCAGAATCCCAGCCCGAACAGCATTTTCAAAAAACCGGCCACCAGGGCGCTGATCCCGCCGATGGCCGTCCCGAACAGAGCAATCGTGCCCAGGTCAATCCGCTGCGGTGGACGCGGCGTCTTGTCTGGCGGCTGATCCGGTTGCCCCAACTTGGCCATTTTATCTGAAAATTTGGCCGTGGAGTCCGTATCGGCGGCCTGGGCCCGCTTGACGATCTGCTCCTCGATCATGCGCACCAGTTTCTTGTACGGCATCCAAAACGCCTCGCGGACGCTGATGGGATTGGAGACGATCCGGTTGACCGTGGCCAGCCAGTCGCGTCCCGCGCGGTCATAAAACACGCCGTTGCGCCCTGCCATCAGGTTGTCCGCATCGCCGTTGGTTACTACGGCCACAATGTTCTTTTGCAGGCCGCCGGGGCGCGTCGCGGTGCAATACACCAGGAAAGCCCCCGATAATCCCGCCAGCAAAGCGTGGCGCGCCGGGTCCGTCACCTCGATGCAGAGCGAGCAGGCCCGCGCGTCCAGATACAGAACACCCGCCTGGAACACCGCCTGCGTGTTGCCGTAAAAATCGGCAAAATTAACCATGTTGGTCAAGACTTCACCCAGGTCACGGCGGTAACGTATCAGTTTTTCCAGGAGCGCCACGCGTTCGTATTCCGGACGCATGGCGGCATCGCGTTCGATCAGGGCCGTCAAATCTTCCCGGGCACTTCCGGCCAGCAATTCGCGCAGGCGCGGCAAACCGAGCTTCTCCGCCGGCGTCTGCGGCTTGGTGTCCAGCCATTGTTCCGCCGCGGCGACAGCCTGTTTCAAAGCTTGCCATTCGGATTCCGTCAATTCCCCGCATGGTTTGCCCAGCACCGGCGCCGCGGCTTCGGACGCAAGCGCGGCAAGGCGGCCCGCCCAGGCCGGGTTGACCGCGCCGGCCAGCGGCAGCGGCTTTCCGGGCGCGGCCGCCGCCAGGGGCAGGGCATCGATTTCGGCATCGCCGCCGGTCAGCATGCGCGCGGCGAAAGTCTGGTAGTCGAAGGCTTGCAGATTCAGCGCCGCCGCGGCCCGCGGCTCGAACGCGGCCAGGCGGCACCGGGCAAAGTAATCATCCGCCTTGGCCGCAACGGCGCGCACGGCGCCGGCGGCCTTGACCAGTTCCGGCGGCGTAGCCTGGCGGCCGGCCCAGTCGCACAGCGCCTGCGCTTCGGAGAAAAAGCGGTTAACGGCGGCAGCGTCCACACCCGGCTGTCCGCCGCGGTCCGGCTGGCCCGGGAAGACGCTCAAAATATCCCCGATCACCCGGGCTATCTCGGGCGTATCCGCAGAGCTGGCCGGCACGATCCCATCGCCGTTAAGCTTGGTGGAGGCAAAAATGCGGTTCAAATCCGTGACATCCGCCAGTTGCACGGCTTCAGCGTTCGGGCGCCCCAGGTTCTGCAACACGCGCCTGGCGCTGGCCAGCAATTCCGGATCGCCGATGGCGGCCAGCGGCAACGCATCTCCGGATTGAAAGATGATGGCCGGATCTTTCAGCGCCTGGTTGATCCAACGCACGGCGTCCAGAATTTCCGGCGGACGAATGCTGCCGTCGCCGTCGGCGTCCAGCAGTGACAGGGTGGCAGGATCAAGCGCCACGCCCTTCACCGGCATGGCCAGCGCCATCCATAACTTGGGGTCAAGCTCTGCCAGGGCCGCCAGGTCCGCCGCATCGCGCAACAATACCTGGTTGACCCCGCCGCGCCGGATGAAAACCCAGCGATGCGCCTGGCTGGAAGTATCGGTTATTGACATATGCATGGTGCGGCGTCAGGCGCGGTATGGCGCCCATTCCGGCTCGTTTTCGAAAATCCAGCGGTAATATTCCACGCCCTGCAATTTGGCGGCAGCCGCTTCGTCCACGATCACCGTGCAGCGCGGATGCAACTGCAGCGCCGAGGCGGAAATCATCGCCGTGATTGGACCTTCCACCGCCCTGGCGATGATATCCGCCTTGCCCGCCCCGACCGCCAGCAGGACACAGCGCTTGCTTTCCAGGATGGTGCCGACCCCCATGGTCAGGGCCCGGCGCGGCATCTGTTCCGGGGAATCGAACAAAGGCCCGTTCTGCACGAGCGTCTCGGGCGAGAGCGCCTTGGGGCGCGTGCGGGAACGGAGGGCCGAAAGCGGCTCGTTGAAGCCGATGTGGCCGTCCTGGCCGATGCCCAGCAGTTGGAAATCAATCCCGCCCGCGCGCCGGATCAGGTTTTCATATTCCAGGCATTCGGCGGCCAGGTCGGACGCGGCGCCATTGGGCAGGTGCGTATTGCGCCAATCCAGATTCACCTTGCCGAACAAATGATGGTTCATGTAACTGCGGTAGGAATGTTTGCTTTCCGGGGCCAGGCCGACGTATTCGTCCAGGTTAAACGTCCGGCACAGCGAAAAATCCAGCCCATCGCGCTGATGCATGCCGGCCAGCAACGCGTACACGCTTTCCATGGTGCGCCCGGTGGCCAGCCCCAGCACCAGGGCGGGATTCGCCCGCAATTCCGCGGCAATCAGCCGGGCGGTCAGCCCGGCGGCTGCCGGGGCGTCTTTTTGAATGATGACTTCCATGATACGGCATTCCTCCGTGACAATTGCAATCATGCCGGCCCTGGCTTTTCGCGGCCATAGCCGGCGCTGATTTTATAGTTTGCTTGCAAAAAAACGCATATTGTGCAACAAATCCGTTGAGTTATACCAGACATTGAAGTTTTTGTGAAGGGTAAAACCCGGTGATGGACGCTCTGACCGGCGCCCGGAGGTATGCGGCAACCATGGCCTCAATTTCCAACCAACCAGGCGCCGCCGCGCCGGCCTTGAGCCGCGTCGCGCTGACAGCCTTGCTGCTGGGATTGATTGCCCTGGCCGGGATTGCCAACCATGAATTATGGACGCCGGACGAGCCGCGCGAGGCAGCCATAGCACTGGCCATGCGCCGCAGTGGCGATGTGATTGTGCCGCGACTGGCCGGCGCCCCCTTCGTCGAGAAACCGCCGTTGGCTTACGCCGTCAGCGCCGCCACCCTGGCCTGGTTCGAACCGTTGCTCGGGCCGACAGCCGCCCTGCGGGTTTCCAGTGTGATCTGGGCCCTGGCGACGCTGCTGGCGACTTACATGCTGGCCCGCCGGCTGGCGGGGCGCAGGGCGGCGGCATGGTCGGCGGCCGCCTTGGCGGTCACTCCTGGTTTCGTGCATGTAACCCACTGGCTGCTGGTGGACAATGCCCTGATGTTTTTCATTACCGCCGCGATTTGGCTGCTCTGTGAATCCTACCTGGCGCGCCGCCCGGGGCTGCTCCCGCCGGCCGGCATGGCGGCGGCGGGCGCATTTCTGTCCAAGGGACTGATTGGGCCGATTTTCATCGGTTTGGGCTGGCTGGGCATCATGATTCACCTTTGCCGGTCCAAGCAGAATACAGGGGCTCCGGCCGCGGAAAACCAGCGCGGCAATCCGAACATTTCCGCAATGCGCTGGACTGTCTGGCATATCCTGGCCGCCCTATTGGCCGCGGTCATCGCCGGTGCCTGGATGGCGGGCTTGCGCTGGCATGGCGGGGAGGAATTGTGGCGCGAGTGGTTCTGGGACAACCACTTCGGACGATTTACAGGCCAGGCCAGGCACTTGGGGCATATCCGCGGGCCGTTGTACTATATCCCCGCCCTGGCCGCTGGCGCATTGCCTTGGATGCCAGTCTGGATCAATTCCCTGATGGAAACCTGGCGGCGGCGGACTACGCATGCCCATCCGGGTCCGGCCGGCGCCTGGCCGGTGATCATGACGTGGGGCTTGGGCGGGATGATCCTGCTGTCGCTCTCTTCCACCAAGCGTGAAATATACCTGAGTACGCTCTGGCCGTGCCTGGCCGTGCTGACCGGCATGCTGCTCCAAACTCCGCCGGCCGCCTGGGTGCGCCGCTGTCTGCGAGCCTGGCAATGGCTGGCGCTGGCAATGCTGCCGGCCGCCGCCGCCGCGCCCGCCGCGGCATTCGCCGCCGGATACCTGCCGGGATCAGCGGCGCTGGCCTACACGCTCCTATCCCTGCCGGCCCTGGCCGCCGCCGGGGTGATATGGCGCCGGACCGACTGGCATTGGCCTTTACGTTGGCTGGCCATTACGGCGCTGGCTTATATTCTGGCCCTGACCAATATCCCGCCGGCATTGGACCACTTCAAGAACCAGGGTCCTGTGTTCTCAAAATTAGCCGCCGCCATCCCGCCGGGCGCACGGAACCGGATCGGCGCATGGAAATTCGATGAAACCACCCGCGCCGGATTTTATTATTATTGTAACTTGGTTTTTCCGCCGGTTTATGATAATTTTGAACTTTCGTTGATTTTGTCAGGCAAACACACGAGCTTGGATGGAATTGTCGCCGCAGGCCGGAATTTCCCGCCGGAAGGCCTGGAATTGCCGCCCTGGAGTGTTCAAGCCCGGGTTAAACCCAATGCCCGGGGCCGCAAGCGCGAACTATGGTACGTGACCGGTGGTAAACCATTGATAGAGGCCGATGGGCGGCAGCCCAAGCCCGACGCGCCCTAAGCGGACAGCCGGCATGTCGCCGCGACTGCACGCCCGGGCGCCGGTGCAACCGCCATTGGCAAGGAGGAGCATGCGCAAAGAATTTCTGCCGTTTTCCAGGCCGACATTTGACGAGGGCGACATCCAGGCTATCGGCGAAGTGCTGCGTTCGGGATGGATCACCACCGGCCTGCATGCCGCGGAATTCGAGAAGGAATTCAGCGCTTACACGGGAGCGCGCGGATCAGTGGCGCTGGCCTCAGCCACCGGCGGCATGCACCTGGCGCTCAAGGCGTTGGGGATCGGTCCGGGCGACGAAGTAATCACGCCGTCCATGACCTGGGTTTCCACCATCAACCTGATCGTCCTGGCCGGCGCTAAGCCGGTCATGGTGGATGTGGACCGCGACACGCTGATGGCGGCGCCTGAACAAATCGCCGCCGCCGTGACGGAACGCACCAAGTTGATTATTCCCGTGCATTTCGCCGGCGCGCCGGCGGATATTGACCCCATCCGGCAACTGGCCAAAGCGCGCGGCATCCGGATGATCGAAGACGCCGCCCATGCCGCCGGCACGGAATACCGCGGCCGGCGCCTCGGCAGCCAAGGCACCGCCTTTTTTTCATGCCACCCGATCAAGAACAGCCGCACCGGCGAAGGCGGCAGGTTCTGCGCCGATGACCCCGAACTGCGCGACCATATCCGCC
>JAXGSX010000232.1:0-5773 GCA_040775225.1 Kiritimatiellia bacterium
GTCCCTCCATAATGGAAGAACAACCCGTTTTTGGAGGGTCGGGTTCCACCCCGACCTTTTCTACGTATCAAATTTCAAAAATCACGGACGACGTGGAAGTCGTCCCTCCATAATGGAAGAATAACCCTTTTTTGGAGGGTCGGGTTCCACCCCGACCTTTTTGGCAAGACTTTTGAAATTGATTATTTTGAAAGAGATTTCATGGAATGACAGCAAGATATTCCGCAACGTGCAAATATTAATCAGGAGGTTTGAACATGCGCGTCAATAAATCTATTATTCTTTGCATTGCAGGCATTTCCCTGGGCGGGCTTGTGGGCAACCTGCCGGCCGACCGTTTCGTGGTTGAGCCGGGCACGCTGGGGGTGAATCCCGGCACGCCATACAACACCTGGACCAACGCTTCCACCAATATCCATACCGCAATCGAGGTCGCGGCCGCCGGTGAAACCGTCTGGGTGTCGAATGGAACGTATTATCTGAACACTACCATTTTCATCGGCAAGGCGATCACCCTGAAGGGGTTGAACGGCGCTTCCAATACATTTGTGGACGGCAATCAAGCCACCCGCTGCTTGCATGCCAATCATGCCGGTTGCGTCATTGACGGTTTGACGCTCCAAAACGGGCGCGAGCCGGTGTATGCCGGCGGCATCCGGCTGGAAAAAGGCATGATGACAAATTGCTGGGTGATCAGCAATGTGGCCGGTTATTATGCCGGAGTAAATCTGGGCGGGGCCTGCACGGTAAGCTGCTGTGAGATTAAATTCAACATGGCCACAAACATCAGCGGCGGCAATGGCGGCGGGATCGGCGGCGGCGCGGCAAATTCCAGGGTGGAAAACTCACTGATCCAGGAAAATTACGCGGAAGATTACGGCGGCGGGCTTTACCTGGCCGGCGGCATTGTGAGCAATTGCACGATCATGGCCAACTCCAACACCCTACGCGGCGGCGGGGGGTTATCAGTGTCGGATTTCACCGTCATTCAGGACTGCCGGATCAGTAATAATTGGTCACAATTTTACGGCGGAGGCTGCCGCATATCCGGCACGGCCATGGTGACCAACTCCATCATCAGCAGCAACTGGGCAAAACAGTATGGCGGCGGAGCGTGGATTCTGGCCGGTGCCGCCAACGCCCTGCATGGCTGCGTCATCAGCAACAACAATGCCGGCGTCAACGGCAGCGGCTTATCCGCGGACAACGGCGGCGGCCGGGCATATAATTGCCAAATCGTCAATAATCAGAGCAACTACGCCATATATTCATACCACAGCTTTAATATTTTTGCCAATTGCCGGATTATGAACAACACCAAACATGGCGTGACTTTGAGATATTATGGCATGCTCAGCAATTGCGTCATTTCCGGCAACGGCGATCTGGGTGTTTACATGGAGTCGGGCGGGAAGGTGCGGAATTCCCTCATCTGCAACAACAGCCGGGGCATGATTCTGTCAAGCATCGGGACTTACACCGGGTTTGTGGATTCCTGCACCATCGCCGGCAATACCTATGGCAGCGCCGGCGGCGGGATGAATCTGTCTGGAACAATTCCCGCCCAATCGCTTACCAACAACATTATTTACGGCAACACCTCATCGGACATTGTCGCGAGCGGGGCAAATACCAACGCTTTCGTGAATTGCTGCGCCAATTTTTCTTCTTTCGCGCCGGGGTACGGCAACCTGACCAACGATCCGGCATTCGTCAACCCGGCCGCCGCCAACTACCGGCTATCGGCCGGCTCGCCCTGCATCAATGCCGGCGTGTACATGGACTGGATGGATGGCGCACTGGACCTGGACGGCCGACGGCGCATCCGCGACTTGACGGTGGACATGGGGTGTTATGAATTCATCCACTCCGGCACGATTATCGGAGTCCATTGACTGGCAGCCAGTTTTTACAAATATCTCGCCAGATGTTCCATTGCCTCGTTCCGGGGAATCGAATATGTTGGCGTTAGTTTTCAAGGCAATTTTCTGCGCCAGAGGATGTTGAATATTTATCATATCAGGCTTTGCAGCGCTTGCGCGTCCGTCATGCTCGCGGGCGCCATCGCCGCCGGGTGGGCGGGCGAATCCCGGGTTTTGACCAACGCCTGCGAGCTGGATTTGGGATCATACCGGGCGGTGGTCGAACCCAATGGAGTTTTACGCGCAATTTACGCGATATCCAACCGGACCGCCGGCGTGGTGGCGCTGGTGGCTTATCCATCGGACCAAAACGCCTCTTACAACCAGGGGGCCGCGGTTGCCGGCAGTTCCAATATGCCGGCCGGCGCGTCGGTGACGGTTGTATCCAACCTGACAACGGTCTGCTCCGCCGGCCGTCACCCGGACCGCGCCGGCAATCCGGTCTTCGAGTGGCAAAGCCGGCTGGTTTTCCATCCCGCCGGCCTGGTGGATATGGAATACCGGATCAACCATGTCCGCGCTAGCCGGTGGAAAGCTTACGGGCCGTCCTTGCATGTCAACGGCCCGACCAACGGCCCGGAATACGGCTGGGTGTCGGAATCGGCGGCGGAAGTCAGGTATGGTTTTTTCGGGGGCAAGCCGGTCTGCGTGGAAGCGTCCAGCGTGCGTGTGGAAACACCAGCCGGGGTTGTGATTTTTACGGCCGGCGCCGGAAGCTTTTTACGGGGCGACCCCGGCCAGGGAAGTTTTTACGTTCATTCGCTGCCGCGCGATCCGGCAACGGCAGCCGGCATGCAACAGACGCTTAAACTGACCATTACACTGCCAGGGGGGGTATTTGAATGAAACAGATCGCTTGCTGCGCAATTCTTTTGGGATTGACGGCGCAGGTAACGTGGGGTGCTGATAACGCAATTGTCATTAAACAACAAGACCTGCGCGGCGCTTACCGGCCCGCGGGCGAATATTTGGAAATCGGCTTTGCGGGCGGCAGCCTCTGGCAAAAATCTGCCGGCATGGCCGATGAAATCCAGGGCATCGCCTGTGTGCGTGGCGACCGCTGGAACGTTGACAAACTGGAACTGCCCGTCCTGCATGTCACCGCCGACGCCTACTTCACCGGCAGCCGCGATGCCCTGAAAAGCGAGTCCGGCGCTGAAATAAAATATTTTACCCAAAGCCAGTTGCTTGACAGCGGCGCCCTGGATGCGGATCAAGACGGTTTCTTCGCGCTTACCAATTGCGCGGCGGCCGGGGATATGGCGTTGATCCCCGCCACTTTTTTTGACGTGCCGGCGGGCGCGGTCAAGCAAGGCATGTGTCTGAGCCTGGTTTATGCCGGCAAGGAACGGGAGCAGGCGGCCAGTTTCCGGCTGGATGCGGAATATGCGGCTCCGGACGGCGGCGCCCGAATCGGCTTCCTGAACGTGAACGTTCCTTTCGACTGGTTTATCACCCGGTCATGCTACATCATCCAGACGGGCGGCGGCCGCGGCCGCGTCATCGGCCGTATTCCCATGGACGCCGTCCCTTATGCCGGCGGTCTGGACATCAGCGCCCAGCCCGAAAAACTGCGGGTACGCGCCGGCAGCCTCCGCATTGAGGAAAAAGACATGCCGGTGTTCCAAAAAAGCGAAAAGTTGATCTGGCCCGGCCACATTTATCATACCGCCAACGACTTTGACGCCTACGAATTGAGCCTGCTGGGCAATCTCGTCCCGTTGTTCGCCACCGATTTCGAATGGGTGCCCGTGGCATTGTGGGACAAATATCCTGCCGCGGTGGAAAAATTAAAAGGCAAGACGCAACAGCTCCAGCGGGGCATTGACGCGTTGCACAAGTATGGCGTGGCGGTGCTGCTGGGAATTACATCCGAAAACGCCCGTCCTTACCCGGAAATGCTTCAGAAGGAATATCCGCAATACGTGCGCGAAAAACTGACGGAAAAGGGCGAGTTTATCCAAGCTTCCAGTTATGGCGGCATGCTGGATGAAGCCAACCCGGAAGCCATGCGATTCCTGGAAACGGAATTCGGCGCAGTGCTGAAGCGCCTGTTGCGCGATCCGGATTACTTCGATTGCCAGCCGGAAGCCCGGTTTTTCCAACCATACAACTATCTGAAATATCCGTTTTACAGCAAAGCCGCGCTAGAGAATTACCGCCAATATTGCGGCAACCCCGGCGCGCGGTTTCCCACCGGTTCGTCCATCCCCGGTACGGAACGCACTTTCAACACCCCGGCGGCCGCGGATTGGCATAAATATTTCGAGTGGCGCACCAAGGTGCACACGGATTTCTTCATTACCTGGGCGCAAGCCGGCTGGAATGCCTTCCACGATTCGCCGTATTACAAAGGCGCCGCGGCGGAAGACGGCGCTTTCGTGGCGGTTGACGATCAGCCGCACGGCGTGGACCTGGAACGCTTGTTTGCCGCGCCCCACATAAAACTTTTTATCGCGGAATATCCCAAGTCCAAAGACGATCCTTACTATCAAATCTGGATCAAGCATGCCCGGAAGTACGGCAAACAACACATTAATCTCTTCGACGCCAACATGATCTTCCCCCCGGAATTCCGCAAAATCTGGCTGGAATCGCGGAGCAAGGACCCCGGCCAGGATATGCCGCAATACGCCGCGCAACTCCGACAGGACATGCCAGCCATGGAAAACATCCTGGCCGAACTGTTCGTTTCCGCCGGGGTTGACCTTGACACGGACGGGTATTCCTGCTGCGGCATGAGCGCTTTCAACTTCTGGACCTATCCTGCATTCATGCGCAAGTTCGGCGGCCCGGTAAACCATGGCATTTGGCGGGTCTGGCAGGCGCTGATCCGCAAATATTACGATTATGGCGCCATGGAACTCGGCGAGGCCGAGTCCGTGCTGGAGGCCTTAAAAAAAAACAACCCGGCCATCCTGATTGACCCGTATAAAAAAAAAGCCCCGGTGATCCCCGCCGCGGCGATGATCATTGACGGGGACGCCAGCGACTGGGATTTTACATCCGCCCAGGTTGTCAATACCCCCGCCCAGGCCGGCCAGTTCAAGGATTGGGGCGGAGCTGCCGACGCCAGTTTCAGGTTCCAGGTTGCCGCCGATGGCGCCAATCTTTACTTCGGCATCCTGGTGCAGGATGATGCGGTCCTGCTGCGGGATCAACTGGATCCATGTCCGCGGTCGCCGTGGGGCGATGAAATTGACGTATACATTACTACCGTGGACATCCGGGAAACCGCGGCTATATGGCGGGAAAAGAATGCGCATCAATTGCGTTTGATACCCGGCGAACGGCAAATCTGGCATACCCAGGCCGCGCCGATCGAGGGTAGTTCCGCGGCCTGGCGGAAAACCGCCGCCGGGTATTTTATTGAAGGCCGGCTGCCGCTGGAATGCCTGGGCTTCCATCCGGCGCCCGGTATGTGGATCGGCATGGACGTTCAGATGCTGGACGCCGATGCGGCGGCGGACGGCTGCCGCGGGTCGTTGTTCTGGAACAGCCGCGCGCGGCCGGAGCCGCTCAACTGGGGAGTGGGAACCTTTAAATAATGCAAACAAAACCTGAAATCATGGTCATTCCCGAGCCCCGGCATCTCAAGCCGGGGCGGGGCGCCTTCACATTCCAGCCGGGCATGTATATCAGCGCGTCCGCCGCGGTCCAGGCGGAAGCCCTCCAGTTGCGGGAGGCCCTGCTGGCCAACGGCAGGATTGACCTGCCAATTGGCCCCGCGGGCCACAGCCATTTCATTTTAACCGTTTCCCACCCCAAAAAAACCGCCCGTGCGCCTGACCTGAAGCATGCGCGGCATTTCGGCGCGGAGGGCTATGCCTTGTCGGTTGCGCAAACCGGGA
>JAXGSX010000233.1:0-5711 GCA_040775225.1 Kiritimatiellia bacterium
AGCCTGGAACATCGGCGGCTTGTGGCATGAATTGACCAACCGCCGCGCGGACGAGCGGACGATCAGCTACGCCGAATCGCACGACCAGGCGCTGGTGGGAGACCAGACCTTGATCTTCCGCCTGATCGAACGCGACATGTACGACCACATGGCGGCGGACCGGCGGAACCTGAAAGTTGACCGCGGCCTGGCGTTGCATAAAATGATCCGGCTGATCACCCTGGCCGCGGCCGGCCACGGCTACTTGAATTTCATGGGCAATGAATTCGGCCACCCGGAATGGATAGATTTTCCGCGCGCGGGCAATCATTGGTCGTATCACTATGCCCGCCGGCAATGGCGCCTGCGCGACGATCCGGCGCTGGTTTATCATTTTCTCGCGGATTTTGACAGGGCCATGATCGAATTGGCCCGGTTGACGCATCTGCTGGAGGACTCCCGGCCCCGGCTGCGGCTGGAAGATTGCGGCGGCCAGGTTTTGGGATTCGAACGCGCGCGCCTTTTGTTTTTGTTCAATTTCAATCCCGCCCGGTCTTATCCGGATTTGACCGCGGCAGCCGAACCCGGGGAATACCGGCTGATCCTGGATACCGATGCCCGGTATTTCGGCGGGTTTGGCCGGGTGGATGACGGCCGGATATACGCGACCCGTCCGGATTCCGCTGGGAACCATGTTTTGCCGGTTTATCTTCCGGCGCGGACGGCGCTGGTGTTTCACCGGTTTGAAAAACGAGCGGCGGGGAGGCGATGAACACGAATTGGATCTGGTTGCTGGCAGGGCTGGCGGCCGGCGGCTTGGCGGCCTGGAGTCTGACACGGCTCTGGCTGGCCGAGCGCCAGGCGCGGCTGGCTTCGGTTTTGGAGGAAAAACTGGCCGCGGCGGAGCGCCGCGGCCAGGAACTGAAGGATGAATTGCAGCGGCTGACCGCGCAGCTGGACGGATTGCGCGGCGAAAATGCGGCCTTGTGCGCGGAACGCGCCGCCTTGAACACCACTCTGGCCAAGGAACGCGAAGCCGCCCGTGAAAAACTGGCCCTGCTGGAAGAAGCGCGCACCCGGCTGGCGGAAACTTTCCAGGCGCTTTCCGCCGAGGCGCTGCGGGGCAACAACCAGGCTTTCCTCGCGCTGGCGCGCGCCAACCTGGAGCAATTCCAGACCGCGGCGCGCGGCGACCTGGAGCGCCGCCAGCAGGCTGTATCCCAGATGGTTCAGCCGGTGCGGGATGCGCTGGAAAAATTCGACGCACAGGTGCGCACGCTGGAAACGGCGCGCGCCGCCGCCTACGAAGGTTTGCAACAGCAGGTACGCGGATTGTTGGAGGTGCAGGCGCGGCTGCGGGATGAAACAGCCAACCTGTCCCGGGCATTGCGCGCCCCGAGTGTGCGCGGGCGCTGGGGCGAAATCCAGCTCAAGCGCGTGGTGGAGATGGCCGGCATGCTGGATCATTGCGATTTCCAGGAACAGCAGAGCGTGAACGCCGAAACCGGGCGGCTGCGGCCGGATTTGATCGTGCGCCTGCCCGGCGACAAACGCATTGTGGTGGATTCCAAGGCGGTGCTTTCCGCCTACCTGGAAGCCGTTGAGGCGCCGGACGAGCAGGTGCGGCAGGCGCGGCTGCAGGATCATGCCCGGCATGTGCGCGAGCATATTGCCGCCTTGAGCCGCAAGTCCTACTGGGAACAATTCCAGCCCGCGCCGGAATTCGTCGTGCTGTTTCTGCCGGGTGAAAGTTTTTTCAGCGCGGCGCTGGAGCAGGATCCCGCCTTGATCGAAACGGGCGTGGATCAGCGCGTGATCCTGGCCACACCCACGACGTTGATAGCCTTGTTGAAGGCGGTAGCCTATGGCTGGCGCCAGGAAAACCTGGCGGCCAACGCCAGGGCGATCAGCGATTTGGGCCGCGAACTCTACGGCCGGATTGCCGATATGGAAGGACATTTCAGCCGGGTGGGACGCGCCCTGGCCCAGGCGGTGGCGGCGTACAACCAGACGGCCGGCACGTTTGAACGCCGGGTGCTCGTCAGCGCCCGCCGTTTTCAGGACTTGCAGGCCGCGGATGCCCGGAAAGAACTGGCGCCATTGAACCCGGTGGACAGCGCGCCGCGTGAATTGGCGCCGGCCGCGGAAGATAACGCCGCGGCGGACGCGGACTGATCAGGAGGCGGGCGGTTCGCCGGGATCGGGCGGCTGACTTTCCGCCGCTCGATGCCTGCCGATTTTGCCTTGCATTTGCCGCCACCAGCCGGATAGCTGCATTCTCTGCCGCCGGCCGCAAACGGCGCCGGCCGCGGCGCCGGCCGCCAGCAGCAGCGCGATGAAACATTGCCGGACCAGCCTGCGCAGCAGCGCGCGCGGCGCGGTTGCCACCGTGGCGCAGGCGATGGAACTGGCCGCCAGCCAGGTGGTTTGGCCTGGCAGCATGGCCGGAGCGGTGGCCGCGAGGTAGCGCGCGCCGGCGTGCCGCAACACCCGGTAGGCGGCCATGCCGTGTTCCGGCGCCGTCAACAAAGGCCCCGACCGCAACACGGCGCCTAGCTGCAGGTGCCCGGCTGTCTCGGGCCGCGCGGCTTCGGCGATGGCTTCGCCGTTTTCCGCATACAGCGCGAAGCCGGCAATCAGCGGCTCATCCAGGGGCGGGAAACAGCGCCAGCTAAGGGTTTCAGCATTGATCAGGACGCCGACGGCGCCCGCCATGGACCCGTCATTAAAAACCGGCGCATGGATGGTAATGCCATGCGTTCCATGCCGCGCGGGATGGAACACCACGACCGGCAACCCTTGCTGCAGTTGACCCAATTGTTCCGGCGTCAATTCCGCGGGCCATACCGGAACTGTTTCAGGATGCGGGGTCCAGGTGCCGGTAACGCTGCCGGCTTCATCCAGCCGCTGCATGGCCGCTATATCGGCTGCGTATTCCGTTTCCAGCAGGCCGGCCGTCGGATCGGTCATGCTGATGCCCGCCATATGGGCGAGCAGCTCCTGAAAATAACTTTCAAGGCGGCCGGCGGTTTTGGCGGATTGACGCCACAACATGGTGGCGTAGGCATCTTCGCTGGCGCGCAGCAGCTGCCGGTAATGGTTTGCCAGCAGTCCGGCGGCGGCCGCAAGCATGGCGGCAAGGGCGGCCACTACCAGCCATCGCCGCTGTTTCACGCTTGCGCAATGCTTAAACATGGCTTCCCGCCTCAAGCCGGCCGGCCGGCCAGGTTGTTATTCTGCAGCTTGCTTTGCGCATTGCCCGGAGGCTTGGCCGGTTTTTTTGCCTTTTTTGCCGCCGGGCTGATGGCAATCGCCTTTTCCGGGACAGGTTTTATTCCAGAATGCCTTGCGCTCGGCTTGTTGTTGCTCGCGGTGCGCCTTGCGTTCGGCCGCGTCGGTCCGGCGGTGCTCTTTCATCTGCTGGCGGCGTTGTTCAGGGGTAAGACTGGCGTTCTGCTGCAATTCCCGGGCGAAGGCCGTGTTGGCGGCATGACGCTGGGAGTTGAATTCCGTGTTTTCCAGGTGTTGTTGCTCGAAAAATGACACAATCTCCGCCTTCTGGGCGTCGGTCAGGTTCGAGTTGGCGGCCAGGTTTTCCTTCAATTGGGCCAGGTTTTCCTGGTATTGCTGGGCGTTGAAGGTGACATTTTTCTGGTAACGGGCCTCGGAAAATTCCTGCATGGCCTGCGCCCGCTCTTCAGCCGAGAGGCCTTTCAGGGTTTCCTGAAAAGCCTTGCTTTCCTCGCGCATTTGCTGGCGATGGGCCTGGCGTTCCTGCTTTTGCTGCTGCCAATGGGCCTTGTTGCCGCCAGGCTTCCCCTGGTTTCCCGCCAATGCGCCCGCGCCGATTAATACCGCCATTAACGCCGAAATGAGTATTTTGCCTTGCATGATGTTTGTTCCCTTGCCTGGTTGATTAATCCAAATCCAACGAACTTGATGTTCCGTCCTGGTCCTCCTTGCCTGGAATTGATCCGATTGCATGCTTCATCCAGGCATAACGTTACAATGCGCCGTTTATTGTATTGGCCCGCAGCACGCGGAGAAAATTGCCGCCCAGGATTTTGCGGATGGTTTCATCGCTGTGCCCGCGCTGCACCAGGCCGGCGGTGAACATCGGCCAGTTGATCCAGTCCAGGCTGAGCCTTTGCCGCGGCTGGTTCCAGCGCGGATCGGCAAAGGCTTCTTGCGGCCAGAAATATTCAAAACGCGGCGGGCGCGGCGGTTTGGGAGGGGGCGGCTGGCGCGCGGCGATGGAGGATTGGTACCGGGTATCCGTGCCGATGCCCACGGAATCGGCGCCGAATTTTTTTACCATGTAGTCAATATGGTCCAGCAAGGCCGCGATATCGCCCGAGCCGCCCAGGAAACTGGAGATGCAGCAGATGCCGAGCATGCCGCCGCCATCCAGAATGGCGCGGATGACTTCATCCGGCTTGGCGCGGCAGTGATGGTTGACGGCATCGCATACGGTGTGGCTGGCGACGATCGGGCGGGAGGATGCCCGCGCGGCTTCCAGGCTGGTGCGCCAGCCGGAATGGGCGACATCCACGATGACGCCCACCCGGTTCATTTCCCCGATGGCATGCCGGCCGAAGTCGCTCAGGCCGGCGTTGGATTCCTCGGCGCAGCCGTCGCCCAGCATGTTCCGCCGGTTATAGGTCAGGTGCATCATGCGGATGCCGAGTTG
Organism: Kiritimatiellia bacterium; assembly: GCA_040775225.1. Lineage (GTDB taxonomy): Bacteria > Verrucomicrobiota > Kiritimatiellia > JAAZAB01 > JAAZAB01 > JAXGPF01. The sequence continues at coordinate 4,670 of JAXGSX010000233.1, forward strand.
ATGGAACACCTTGATCCAGGCCAGTTCCGTGGTCACGAAACGCCATTCCTGCGCCAGGGGCACCCCGTTGCCGGAAAGGCAGATGCTGTGCCGGCCGGCCTGATGCGCGGCGGCGATATCGTCGGCGTTAACCGCCTTGGGCGCAAAATCACGCAGGACGTCGGTCACGTGCACGAACCGCGCCAGGCGCTTGAGCAGGACCAGCGGCGCCTGGGATTCCTCGCCGGCATTCCGCATCAGGCAGGTCACGCCGGATTCGTTCCAGGCTTCCTTGTATTCCGCCAGTTCGGCGGGGTCGGTCAGTTGCCGGAGCATGGGCATGCTTTCGCGCAAGTCCTGCAGTTCCGCGTCGGACAAATCGCTGTCCAGCGCGTCTTTGATCAAGGCGGCATCCAGCCCGGGATTGGGCCCGAAGCCGTAAGTGTCAATGACCACAGCGTCGCAGTGCAGCGCGCGCGCGTGTTCCAGCGTCCGTTGGTCCGGTTGCAGAATATCCAGGGCGGTCTGGCGGGCGGTTTGCATTTTATCGTTCATGAATTATCCAGTCTTATGATTTGCGTTTGTATTTTGAATTTCGTTTTGCGTTAAAATTTCAATCGCTGCCGCCGTCACCTGCTCCGGCAGGATCGCCTGCAGGCAGGAATTGGCGCCGTACCGGCACCGGCGGCGATAGCAGGGTTGGCAGGACAGCCGTCCGCTGAAAACCTGGTGGATCGCGCCATAGGGGCCGGTGCGCTCCGGAGCGGTCGGGCCAAACAGCGCCAGCACCGGCACGCCCAGGGCGGCGGCAATGTGCATCGGCCCCGAATCGTTGGTGATGGCCAGTTGCATGGCTTGCAGATAACCGCCCAATTCCGGCAAAGTCAAGCGGCCGGCCAGGTTAACGGCGCGCCCCCGCAGTTTCCGCGCCAGATTTTCACAGGCCGCGGCATCCGCTTTGCCGCCCAGAATGTAAACGGTCGCAGGGAAGCGGTCAAGCAGTTCCCGCGCGGTTTGGGCAAAAGAGTCCAGCGGCCAGTTTTTGCTGGCCCAGCGCGAACAG
>JAXGSX010000234.1:0-5708 GCA_040775225.1 Kiritimatiellia bacterium
CCATGGCCAAGACGGAAAACGAGCTCAACTGCCTGCGCCGGGCGGCCAAAATTTCCGAACTGGGCTTCAAGGCCATCCTGGAAAACATCAAGGCGGGGATGACGGAAGTCCAGTTGGCCGGCATAGCCGCCGGCGCCATGCTGGCCAACGGCGCGGAATCCACCGGCTACCCGATCTGGTGCTGCAGCGGGCCGAACTCGATCCAGGCCATCAGCCGTCCGACGCATCGCAAAGTGCAGGCAGGCGAGATCATTCATTTCAGCGTCGGCGCCAAAGTCGCCGGCTACAGCGCCAGCATCGGCCGGCCGGTGGTCCTGGGGCAATGCCCGGATGACACGCGGAAATTTTTGCAGGTCGGGCTGGACGCCATGAACATGACGATAGACCTGATGCGCGCCGGTACGCCGGCCGCGGCGGTGGCGACGAAGGTGCATGACTGGATCCGGGCGCAGGGGTACGGTCATGCGATCCTTTACGGTCCGGCGCATGGGTGCGGTCAGATGGAATGCGAATTTCCGTTTTTGGAAACCTCCTCGACTTTCACGCTTGCGGAAAACATGGTGTTCATGGTGGACATGTTTCTGGCGGAAAAACACCAGGGCTTCCGCTGGGAAGACGGGGTGATCATCAAAAACGGACCGGCGGAGGAACTGTCGAATTACAAGCGACAGATCAACATTTTGAATTAACCGCGAAAAAGCCAATTTCAAAAGTCATATCCAAAAGGTCGGGGTGTAACCCGACCCTCCATACCGTTGGAGGTTTTATGAGTTTTGGAGGGCCGGCTTCCACGCCGGCCGGAGATTGTTGATACCTGAATAGTCATGAACAAATACGAATAACAGGGAGAATATGAAAAAAAGACGGGATAAGTTCTGGTTGTGGGGGCAGAATGTCGGCAGCCATCATGGCGTCGGGCAGGGTGGTAAAAACGGCTATCAACTGCCCGGCGTCAACCGGATGGATGCCGCCGCCGGCTGCAAATTCTTCGGCATCCCCAATTGCTGCCGGGTGGCGATGGTGGCCGGCCCGGTGCCGCCGTTCGACGGCGAATCGGAAAAGCTGAAGGATTGCCGGCAGGTGGTCTGGTCCGCCGTCGGCGCCGGCGGCGTGAAACGCAACAGTGAAAACAAGAGCGACATCGAGGAAGTCCTGCGCCAGGCGGAAAAATATCCGAACGTCACCGGCGCGGTGCTGGACGACTTTTTCAAGTCGGTGGAAGGCTTCAAAAACAGCGGCACGATAGCCCGGCACACGGTGGACAGCATCCGGTCCATCCGGGACAAGCTGCATGGGTTTCCCGGGCGCCGGCTGGATTTATGGATGGTATGGTATTCCTACCAGTTGGATTTTCAGGTCAGCGAGTACCTGGAACTGTGCGATGTGATCACGCTCTGGACCTGGAAAGGGAGCGACCTGGCGCAATTGGATGAAAACATCCGGAAATGCGTGGAAAAAACGCCCGGCAAACGGCACCTGGCCGGCTGTTACATGTGGAATTACGGCGAGCGCTGCCCGCTGACTCCGGAGCAGATGCAGCACCAGCTTGATTGTTACGAAAAGTGGATCAGGCGCGGGGCGCTGGAAGGCATCGTGCTGTGCTCCAATTGCATCGCGGATATTGGCCTGACGACGGTGGATCAGACGCGGAAATGGATTGACCGGGTGGGAGAAGAGGAAATCTGAAAGTTGAAGTTCTGCTGCTCCGTGTCATCCGGCACAGCGGTTGGTAATATTACGGAGCCAATTTCAAAAGTCCCATCAACAAGGTCGGGGTGTAACCCGACCCTCCAAAAATGGGTTGTTTTTCCATTTTGGAGGGACGACTTCCACGTCGTCCGAGACTTTTGAAAGGAACTCTACGGTAAAGAATATTTACCACGGATGACACCGAGGACACGGATGTGAGCATGGGGAAGAGCTTCAGGGGGAATAAGCGGAGAAAATATGATCATTGACATACACGGACATCTGGGCAATATCAACCAGGCGCCGTTCTGGGCGGCCGACGCGGCCACCCTGGAGCGTTATCTTGAGCAGGCCGGCGTGGATATCCTCTGCGTCACTTCCTCCAAATCCATCATGTACGATGCCCGCGAGGGCAATGCCGACCTGGCGGCGGTCCTGCCTACGGCCAAGAAACTGCGGGGATACGTCACCGTCAATCCGGTATTCCCGGATTCCATCCGGGATTTGGATTTATTGCGCCGGGGCAACGATGATAAAAAATTCATCGGGGTGAAAATCCATCCCGATTACCACGGGTACGACATCGCCTCGGCCCGCGCCCGCGCATTCCTGGATGAAGCCGCCGGGCAGACGCCGCTGATCCTGTCGCATGTATCCTGCATGCCCGGCACGGGGTTCGCCGCCGCGGTGAAAGTGGCCGAGTTCGCCGCGCGGCATCCGCGGACGAATTTCGTGCTGGCGCATATGGCGGGGATTTACCAGAACGGGTTATACCCGTATTTTCCGAACCTGGAAGGCTTGGAGCGGGTCATGGAAATGCAATTGCCGAATGTTTACGTGGATACGGCGCATTTCCTGATGTACGTCTATCCGGGCGTGATGGAACGGATGGTGGAGTTGGCCGGGGCGGACCGGATCGTTTTCGGCACGGACATGCCGCTGCAGGGGCCGCAGCAGGCGCGGTTTGCCCTGGAAATCATCCGGAAGCTGCCGATCGCCGCGGCGGGCCGGGACAAAATCCTGGGCGGCACCGCCGCGCGCCTGATCGGATTGGATGTCGCTTCCGGGTGATGGCCGGCGCGGCGGGAAAAGGCCGGCCATCGGATAAATAGCAAAGCCAGGTTGAAAGGCAACTCATTCGAGCCAATTTTAAAAGTCCGCCGGCGGGCTTGTCCCGCCGGTGGCCAACATAGCGGGAGGTGGTGCAGCCCGGGAAAGATGCTGAACGCCGTTCAGCTACTACAGAAGAATGCATTCCAGACTGTAGTAGCGCCACGGCGTGGCGCACATCCGGCTGTAGTGCACCACACCGTGATGCAATTCGGCCGCCGAACGCCTGCCTGCCAAGCCGCGTGCAGGCCGTTAAACACAATCGAGCGGCTTTTGAAAATGATTCACTAGCGTCCCTTATGGGACGTCAGAGGAGTTATTGAAGGATTAAAGAACAATGCAGACCATGGATATCCGGAATATCAGCGTTGGCGGCGAGATTGGCAGGCGTTTGGAGATCACCGCCGGGAATTGCCTGGCGGTGGATACCGACCGTGATTTTCTCCAGCCATTTAAAACCAGACGCAAAAGCGCGGGCTATGTCGGCATGGGGAAATTCGTGGATGCCGTGGCGCGGCTGGCATATGGCCGGCAGGCGGACGCCGCCATGCAGGGGTTGCGGCAACACATCATATCCGTACTCCTGGAATCGCAGGATGCCGACGGCTACATCGGAACGTTCGATCCGGAGGCCCGTTTTGTCAGCCTGTGGGATATTCACGAGACGGCGTACCTGGTGTTTGGCCTGGTGACGAACTTTGAATTGTGGAAGGAGCCGGCCTCGCTGGAAGCTGCGCGCCGGCTGGCGGATTGCCTGATCCGGCAATGGCAAGCCGGACCGGAACGCGTTCCGAGACAATACGTGATGACCACCCTGGGCGTTGAGACTGCGATGCTGGCGCTGTACCGGCAGACGCGCGACCGGGCGTATCTGGATTTCTGCCTGAAAGACACGCAAATCCAGGAGTGGGATGCCCCGATAGTCGCAGGGCGCTGGGGCCGGATCGAAGGCCATGTGTACAATTATTTCAACCGGTGCCTGGCGCAGTTGGAGTTAAACCGCCTGGCGCCGGACGCGCAGCTTGAGCGCGCCACCCGCCGCGCGCTGGATTTCATGTTCCGGCAGGACGGGCTGGCGATTACCGGCGCGACCGGAGATCATGAGTGCTGGCATGATACCCAGGATGGCACAATCAATCTCGGTGAAACCTGCGCCACGGCTTATATGCTGAAATTGCTCGACGTGCTGCTGCGGCGGACACAATCCGCGTTTTACGGGGATGTCATGGAGCGGGCGGCGCATAACGCTTTGTTTGCCGCGCAATCGCCGGCAGGCCGGCAGATCCGTTATTATACCCCATTCGATGGGCCGCGCCGCTATTTCAAAAAAGACACCTTCTGCTGCCCGAACAATTACCGCCGCATCATTGCGGAGTTGCCCGGCCTGGTCTATTACATGGCGGATGGCGACTTGGCGGTGAATTTATATGCGCCGTCAACCATCCGGACCACCCTGGATGGCGGCGTTTCAGTGACGCTTGAGCAGGTTACCGAGTACCCGCGGTCGGGGCGCGTGCTCTTGCGCGTGAATCCGGCGCAGCCTGCCCGGTTTGGCCTGCGGCTGCGTATGCCGCTCTGGTGCAATGCGCCATCCTTAACCGTGAACGGCCAACCTGTGGACCCGGCGCCGCGCCCGGGCGAGTTTTACAGGATTGAGCGCGAGTGGCGGCCGGGCGATGAAGCGGCGCTGGAATTTCCCATGCCTTTCCGGCTGGTCAAAGGCCGGCAGGCGCAGGCCGGCCGGGTAGCCGTCATGCGCGGACCCATGCTGTTTTGCCTGAACCGCGCGCGGCACGCGGAATTGGCGGATATGGATTTGCGGCTCCTGGTGCTGGATACGCAATCGGTGGAAGGCCCGCTGGACGATGCATCCGTGCATCCCGGCGGCCAGGCCTGCCGTGTCCGGGCCTGGAAGCCGGGGAGTATATATCCCGACGCCAAGCCTGAATTGGCGCTGACTTTGACCGAATTCGCCGATCCGGGCGGCGAAGCGGCATATTTTAAAGTTCCCAATCCCAACCAGGAGGGCCTGCTGGATGATGAACTACTGGCAGGTTATAATGCCATGGTTAACCGGTCAGAGCCGCGGGGCTGAACATCATGGAAAGGGCATGGTTCACGGCTTTGAAGGCAACAGATGCGGACGGCTCACCATAGGTTCGCCCTCCATTTGTGATTTGAAATTTCAAATTTGAGATTTCAGGTTGGAGGGCGAACCTGTGGTGAGCCGTCTGCTGCCAGTTTTTGAACAACAATAAAAGCATGGCGACGGCGGGGTAATTGAAATCCAGGGAAACATGATGAAAACGAAAAACTTGTTGGCATTCTGGGCGGCGGCTGGTCTTGGTTGCGGCGCCGCGCTGGATGCCGGCGAAATTGCGGCGGAGCCGGCTGCGCGCGCCGTGCCGGTTGCACAGCCGCCGGTGCTGGACGGCCGGCTGGACGATTCGTGCTGGCGGGAGGCGCAACCGCTGGGCGATTTTCATGTTTTCAAGGATGCGGATGGCCGGCGGGTGGGCGACACGGAAGTCCGGCTGGCGTACGACGATGCCTGGCTGTACCTGGGAATAAAGTGCAGGAATCCGGTGCAGAAGCTGGTCATGGACCCGCGGACGCGCGCGCATGACGGGCCGGTATCCGCGGATGAATCCGTGGAATTGTTCTTTTCGTCCGATGGCGCCGGCGCGGCGTATTACCACTTCATGCTGAGTTGTTTTAATGTCCGGGCGGAGCAGCGTTTCATCAAGGGTGTGCGGGATCGGGAAACCTGGAACCTGCCGTGGCGTTCCGCGGCCATGGTTGCGGCAGACGGCTGGACGGCGGAAGCGGCGCTGCCGCTGTACCTGTTCATGGAGCATGGCGACCTGGAGCATGTCCGGCTGAATATCGCGCGCAACCGGCGCATCCCG
>JAXGSX010000235.1:0-5708 GCA_040775225.1 Kiritimatiellia bacterium
ATAACGAATTTCACGGCAAAAGCCTTTCACCAAATTGATGACCAAGAAAACTACGCTTCCCGCAAGTGTAATATATTGACCACCAACTATTTGTCAAGACTTTTCTGAAATTTTATTTGCGCGCTATCACACTTTCTGGCAATACTCTTTCCGGCGGCGGGATTTACTTTCGTGCTTTGGGGACCATAGTTGATTGCAACATCGAGGGCAACAGCTCTACTTACTTAGGCGGCGGCATTTATGTAAATGTGCCCATGACCTTGATGGATCGTTGCACGGTGGTCGGGAACACGGCGGATTCCGGCGGCGGTGGGATTTACTTGCGCGGCGCCTCCCTGGATTTGCGCAATTGCCTGGTAGCCAGTAATTCCGCCATATCCGGCTCCGGCATATTCATCTATAACACCAGCGTCATACCGATTTATAATTGCACGTTCGTCAGCAACCTTTTCCAGTTTGGCAATACCTGCAATAACGGCGACTTGCAGAATAATATCATTGAATCTCTGACAGTCAGTTCCGGGACCACCGTTACCGGGTACAACAACTGCCTGCCGTCTCTGCCTGGCGTCGGCGAATGGAACAACACGATTGTGACCACCAACAACCTGGATTTTGTCGGTTTTGCTGATTCCGCCGCCGGCAATTACCGGCTGACGCCGGAATCACCCTGCGTCAATGCCGGCAACGATCAGTTGGAATGGCTGAAAGATTCATGGGACCTCGACCGCCATCGGCGGATTGACCGCGTGTACGGCCTGCCGGACATCGGCTGCTACGAATACCTTCCCGGCGGCACGCTGTTCGGGTTGCGGTGACGGATTATCCGCCTTGGCCGCCGGTATGCGGCATTTTTTGCTGTTGTAGGAGCCGCACGGTGTGCGGCACTCCGGCGAGAATTGGCCAACTTGCAATGCACAACCATGGTCGCCAGACTGAGCCATCGGCAGGCTTGGGCCGCCGGGCCGGCTTATACCGGGCCTTGACGCAAGCCAACTCCGGCATGGTGCGGGAAACGCCCCCGGATTTCCCCTACACGGAGCGCCACCTGAAATGCGTCTGGTACGATCCGCGCCTGCGGCCCCCGGAATTGAGGTCCGCCCGGCGTGAGCCGGTCATCGTCGAGAGTCCGGGACAGTGGAACTTGGAGGCCGGCCCGGATTTCCTGGATGCCGTGCTCCTGGTCGGCCCGGAAAAACGGCGGGTGACCGGCGATGTTGAAATTCATATCCGTCCCGCGGATTGGCGCCGGCACGGGCATGCCGCCAATCCGGCTTACCGGCGCCTGGCGGCGCATGTAACTTATTTCCCCGGCTATCTGCCTGCTGGCGAACTTCCGCCGGGCGCGGTGCAAATCGCGCTGCAACCGCTGTTGGCCAGGGATCCCGGCTTTGCGTTTGAGCAGTTGGACGTCATGGCTTATCCCCGGGCGGCGCCGGACATGGCGCCGCCTTGCGGACGCCGGCTGGAAACCTGGGATGCCGGCCGAATCGGCCTGCTGCTGGATGCCGCCGGCGCGGAGCGGCTGCGCCGTAAGTCCGCACGCATGGCATCCGCCATTGCCGCGCGGGGCGCGGAGCAGGTGTTTTACGAGGAATTTCTGTGCGCGCTGGGGTACAAGCATAACCGGCAGCCATTCCGCGAACTGGCCGCGCGCGTGCCGCTGGCGGCGCTGCGGGAAAGCGCCGACGGCAATGTCGCCGCCGCGTATGCCCTGCTGGCCGGCATCGCCGGACTCTTGCCGGCGGATGCGCCGGGCGGCGATCCGGCGGCGCAACAATACCTGAGGAAGCTTTGGGATTGCTGGTGGAAACGCCGAGATGCCTGGGAGCAATGCATTCTGCCGCGGGGCGCCTGGCGGTTGAGCGGGTTGCGTCCGCAGAACCACCCGCTGCGCCGTCTGATGGCCGCCGCCCGGATGTTCGGCGGCGCCGCGGATTTGCCGGCGCTCTGGCGGCGGCTGGCCGGCGCCGGTAATCCCCGCGCCGCTATGGCCGCCCTGGCGGCGGCCGTGGATGCAGGGGATGATGCAAATATTTACTGGCAGACCCGGCTGGCCTGGGGCGGCGCGCGGCAGACCCGGCCGGTGCGTCTGCTGGGCGCACCGCGGCTGGCGGCGATGTTTTTGAATGTGATTGCGCCGTTTCTGGAAGCGCAGGGATGCGGCTACGCGCCGGCCTATCTGGAGCAGGCGCCGGCGGAGGAAAGCAATGCCGCGGTCCGGCGTACGGCGCGGGCGCTGTTGGGGGTTTCGCACAGCCCGCAACTCTACCGGACCGGATTGCGCCGGCAGGGATTGCTGCAAATCAGTTCCGATTTCTGCCTGGAAACCCGCGCGCATTGCGCCGATTGCCGTTTGCCGGATCTGCTGGCGCAATTCCACGATGCGTGATGTCTGAATTTTGCACCGCGCAAGTTTGGCGCAGGGCGCTTGCCTGTGCGGCGCCCTGCCGCCGATCATGGCCGGGGATGCGCGGCATTATAAGCTTTTTTCAGGCTTTCCGCGCTGACATGCGTGTAAATCTGGGTGGTGGACAGGCTGGCATGGCCCAGCAGTTCCTGCACGCCGCGCAAATCCGCGCCGGCATCCAGCATGTGCGTGGCAAAGGAATGCCGCAGGGCGTGCGGAGAAATCTCCGGGTTCAAGTCCGCGGCCGCCAGGTAGTCTTTGAACAACCGCTCCACCGAGCGCGGCGTCAAACGCCCGCCGCGGCGGTTCAAAAAAACCGGCCGGTTGCGCAGGGCGCCGGATGTATCGGCGCCATCCGGCGCCGGCAATGCCAGCAAGGCCTGCAATGCCTTACTGGCCGGCATGCCGAGCGGGCAGAGCCGCTCTTTCTTGCCCTTGCCTCGCACCTTGATCACACCGGACAACAAATCCAGCGAGTCGGCATTGAGGGCGGTCAATTCGCTGACGCGGATCCCGGCGGAGTACAGCACTTCCAGGATGGCGGCATCGCGCGTGATGCAATACTCCAGCCACCGCCGCTCGCGCGCCGGCCTGGCAGCTTGCCTTTGCGCGCCGGCCTGGCGGGGCGCATCCAGCAGGCGCTCGACTTCCCCGACCGTCAGCACCTTGGGTAGGTACTTGCTGCGCTTGGGCATCCGCAGGCCGGCGAATGGATTGCCCGGCGCGCATTCCTCGCGGGTCAGAAAACGGTAAAACGCCCGCAGACTGGATATTTTGCGGCAAATGCTGGCGGCCGCCAGTTGCTGTTTCTGGAGGTTGATTATAAATCGCCGGGCGGCATATTTATCCACGGTGTCCCACGGCCGGCGCGGCGCTTGCGCCGCGCCCCATTGCAGTTCCGCGAATTGCAGCAAGTCCTGGCGGTACCCCGCAATGGTGTGTTTGGAATCGTTGCGCTCGCCGGTGAGATAGCGCAGGAAACGCTCCATCAGCGGATCATTGGCCGGAGGCGGCGGATGGGATGAATCAATCTCGCGCATGTCGCAGGTTTATGGATTAAGATTACCGCTCAACCCCGCGGAGGCTATGTCGGGCAAGCAGCCGCGGCACCCAGGATTGACCGGGGAAGCATTATGCCTGCCGGTATATAACATGTTCATCCGGTGAAAACAAGGAAGATGAACATTGTAATTTCCGGCATGTTTATGCTAGATTCAAACACGGTAATTTGCGGGAGGATCACATAAGTTTTCACGCCGGTTGATTGGTAAAAACAAAATATCAAAGCCGTTTTGCAAGGTCTGACATATGCATAAAAATCAGATTTACAAGCTGGGTGGATTTCAATTCGATGCGCGGCGGGGAACCTGGTCGCTGGCGGCGCCAGGCGGGCGGGGCGCGCCCGCGCTGCAGAATTCCGGATGCCGCATGCAGGTTAACGGCCGCGCGTATTCCCTGGCGCAGGCGGATAGCCTGGCCGTGGACGAGACCGGCCCGGTCAAAGCCGCCGGGGCGAAAATCCGCCGCCTGCAGGTAACCGCCCGGTTCCGCCGCCCGGGTTTCACCTGGACGCTGGATTTTGACGTTCCGGAGCAGGGCGCAATGGTGCGTATCGGTTCGGCCATCCGCAATGACAAGGACGCTGCGTTGATCATGGGCGATTGCGATTTGCTCCGGCTGGAGCATGCCGCCAAGGGGGTGTTGCGCTTGGGCGGCAACCCGTCTGAGCATCGCATATTTGCGTTCAACGGCGGCCTGGGCACGCAGCGGGTCAAGCAAATCACCGCGGATGGAGGTGACCATCAGACAGCCTTCATGCTGCACCTGCATGATCCGGCCACGCAGAATGCCTTCCTGGCCGGTTTCGTGACGTTTGATCGGATGAAAACACTGTTCACGTGCCGGCATGATGCGCGCCGCGCGTACGTTGATTGCGCGGGCGGCTGCCGGTTTCAGGATTTCGCGTTAAAGCCCGGCGCGGCGGTCCGGTCCGAGTCCCTGCGGGTGGAATTGGCGGGCGATCCCCACGCCGTCCTGACGCATTGGGCCGACGACGTGGCCCGGCAATACCGGCCGCGCATCTGGGACAAGCCGCCGCCCGTGGGGTGGGTGGGCTGGGCCTGGGTGGACAAGCGGGCGGAAATTCCGGAAATCCAGGTTGCCAACAACTTGCGCGCCATTAAGACCCGCCTGGCCGGATTCGGTGTGGATTACCTGTGGATGAGCATCGTCAACCTGAAGGATGGTTTGCCCGGCAACTGGCTGGCATTCAACGGGCAAAACTTCCCGCATGGATTCAAAAACACGCTGAAAAAAATCATCCGGGCCGGCGTCAAGCCGGGGCTTTGGACCGGTTTTTTCTTTGTCAATGAAGCCGCCGATACGTTTGCCGAAAACCGCAAAAACCTTTACCGCGACCATGCCACCGGCCAACCCATGCCGCGCGGGCGCTGGCTCTGGGCTTACAAGGCCCGCGACGGCCATGAGCCGCCCAATTACCAGCTCGATTGCAGCCATCCGCGCAGCCTGCAGTTTTTGAAGAAAGTGTACACGGCTTACCGCCGGTGGGGCATCCGGTATTACATGCTCGATTTTCTCGATTCCGGTCCGATCAAGGACAAGCGCATGTGCATGGATTACCATGACCAGAGTATGATCCGCGGGCCCGGCATCCCGCGCCGGGGCATGCTGACCGTGCGCCGGACGGCCGGCGCCGGCACGCATCTGCTGACCGCCGCCGGCTCCACCATCGTGAATGTCGGCACGATTGACACCATGCGCATCGGGATGGATTACGGCGAAGGACGCCAGTTACAACCGCGGTTTCAGTCATACCCGGCAACTTACGTGATCAATGGGTCCTACGGCTCCAGCGGATCGCCCCAGGATAATTGCCTGCAGAATACGGCGGCGTATTTCTTCACCCACCGGAAACTTTTCCTGAACGGGCAGAATATGCTGACGGTGGACCATCCCATTCCCCGCAACGAGGCGGAATTTTCCGTGACGCTTTTCGGCATGACCGGCAGTCCGATCATGCTCGGCGACGCGCTGGACCGGATAGCGGAAGATCGCCTGGCGCTGATTAAAAAGGTGCTGCCGCGTCCGGCGGATTGGCCCTTCCCGGCGGACCTGTTCAAGCGCGTATATCCGGATGACTATGCCCGCGTGCTGGCGGCGCCGGTGCGAACCGGCTGGGGCGATTGGACGGTGGCGGCGGTGTTTAACCTGGACGAGCGCACGGCGGCGACGGAGATAACCCTTGCGGAATTGCGTTTGCCGGACAACAAAAAATTCC
>JAXGSX010000236.1:0-5707 GCA_040775225.1 Kiritimatiellia bacterium
CCGCCCGGATTGTTGCGCAAGTCCAGCACCAGCGCGCGCAATTGCTGTTTGAGCAGGGATTCCATGGCAGCCTGCAGGGCGTCGGCGGTTGGTTCGTTGAACTGGGTGATGCGCACATAACCGATGCCGTCTTCCAGCATGCGGGCGTCTTTGACGCTGTCCACCTTGATCACCGCCCGGATGATTTCGACCTCCTTGATTTCCTGCGGATTCACGCGCAGGATCTTCAATTTGACCTTGGTGCCCGGCTCGCCCCGCATGCGTTTAACGGCATCCTGCAGCGAAAGGGCTTCGGTGGATTCGCCGTCAATTTCCACGATTTTGTCGCCATGCAGTATGCCGGCGCGGAAAGCCGGCGTGTCTTCCATGGGCGCGATGACCGTCAGCACGCCGTCGCGATGGCCGATGACAATCCCCACGCCGCCGAATTCGCCGGCGGTGTCGCTTTTCATGTCGTTAAACATGTCCGGGTCCATGAACTGGCTATGGGGATCGAGCGATTGCAGCATGCCCCGCAAGGCGCCGTACATCAGGTCCTGGTAAGCGGTTTTATCCTCATCGACATAACTCTGGCGGATTTGCAGCAATACTTCCGCCAGTAACTGCATTTTTTCGAAAGCCACACTGGTGGTGTCGTTGGTTTTATCCGCCTGGGAAGCCAGCTTGGCGCCAACCATCAGGTTCCATCCCAGCAACGCCGCCACCGCCAGCCACAGTCCGCGTCTGCCTATATTGCGCAAGGACATTTATTCCATTCTCCTTGTTCTGTTGAGTTATTCAACTTCCTCCGCCGGCCGGTTGGCTTCCAGCACGCGCATCAGGTTGCCGCCCAGAATTCTGGCCGCGTCCTCATCGCTGTAGCCGCGCATCACCAGGCCGACGGTGTACAATGGCCAATTAGTCCAGGCCAGGCTGCCGGCGGAAGCCTCGTCGGAAGCGGGCAGGGGATGGTTGTCGGGTTTCCAGTTGCCCCACCAGCGCGCGTCAAACCGGGCGTTTTTACGCCGTTCGATTCCCGGCGGGAAAGGCGCGGCATAGGTGGTGTCCGTGCCGATGGCAACATGCTCGGTTCCCGCCAGCCCGGCAATGTAATCCACGTGATCCAGCATGGTGTTGAGCGTGGCATTCGGCCCCAGCATATTGGGCAGGACGTAAACGCCCAGCAATCCGCCGGTATCGGCGATGGCCTTGATGGCGGCATCGCTCTTGCAGCGCATGTGGTCAAAGACTCCCTTGGCGCCGGTATGGCTCGCCATGACCGGCTTGCCGGAGACGCGCGCGGCTTCGATGGTGGTGCGTTCGCCGCTATGGGGCACGTCCACGATGATGCCGACCCGGTTCATTTTTTTGATTAATTCCCGGCCCAACTCGCTCAAACCGGCATTGGCGGGCTCCGCGCAGCCGTCGCCGATGAAGTTGCGGCGGTTGTAGGTCAGGTGCATCAAGCGCACGCCCAGGTTGTACCAGGGTTCAATCCAGCCGAGTTCCTCGTCGGGATCACGCAAACTGCCGACTATCGGCGGCCCGTTAACGCTCCAGATGACGGCGATGCGGTTTAACTGGACAGCTTCGCGGACTTCGTCCGCGCTCCCGGCCTGGGTTAGCCGTTGCCGGAAAACGCGCAGCACCTGCCGGTAAGCGGCCATACGTTTAATGTCTTCCTCGCGCGATTTGCCTTCGGCGACGGTCAGCACCATGCAGCGCAGGCCCGTGGCGTCGAAAGCCTCGACGAATTGGCGCGCGGCCGCCTGGTCGCGTGCAGGGCCCAGGGTGCGGGCCACGCTGGAAAGGAAATGATGCTCGCGGGCGCCGACTTCACCGTCCTGCAATTCCTTCCAGATGCGGGCGGATTCCGCCGTCCAGAGGCTGGGCATGAATCCGAAATTGTCGCAGGTCAGCAATGAGGCGTGCAGTTCCAATCCGCGCTGGAGCTGCGCGGGCGTCGGTTTCAGCACATCCAGACCGCGCTGCCAGGCGGCGCGGATGGCCGGATTCGGATGCCGGCTGTTATCGACGGTTTTAAGGGGCTGGTTCAAGGATTTTCCTTCAGGGGCATGGGATTACATAGATTCTTGCCGGAGTTGGCCGCGCGGCCGCAGTTGAAACATATAAAACGGGGGCGGCTGACCAGTTTTTCGATTTCCGCGAATTTCTGTTCGCTTGCCAGCACGCATAGATGTCCGCGATGTCCGTTTTTATTTTTGCAGTGGTCCATGATTTACTCCTGTTTTCTTGAATTCAATATCCACTGAAGATCGCAAAGATCACAAAGAATGAAAATTATTTTTGCCGCAAAGATGCATAATACAGCAAATACGCAAAAAACAAAATCTGCCGCGCCGGACTGTCATTGTTTCCGTGGCTAATTCCCGTATCCGTCTTAGAGCAATCTTTCTATGTGTTCCTTCTGCTCTTTTGCGGTGAATTTCCAATAAATTGTGTCAGATTTGCACCTTCACGACGACCTTGCGCACCGCGGCGGGCGCGCCGTCCGCCAGCCCGGGCATATGGGCATCCGGCGGCGCGAAAATCGCGAATACGCCGGTGGGGACCCTGAAAAACTCGCCACTCCCGGAAGCGGGGCCGCCGAAAAGCTCGCAATCCTTTTCAATGTTGTACGGTTGTTGGACGGTCAGGTTTGATACCGGCGCATAGCCCATGATTTCGGCGCCGCCGGCCACGTATTGAATGTCAACATAGCGGCGGTGCGCCTCCCAGATGCCCGCGGCGCGCGGCTTGGTGCGGTATTCCTGGACCAGGGCATAGACGTTGTCGCCCTCAATGGCATGTCGGCCCGGGGCCAGTGCGCGGCAGTCATTTTCCGCCAGGAACCGCAGGCCGGCGGCGATGCGCCGGCCCAATCCCAGATAAAACCCCGCATGTTTTAATTGATCAAGAATCATGGCATTGCCCGTCGGCAGCGGTCAGCAAAACCCTTCGTAAACCGCTTCGGCCAGCGCTAAATGGCCCACGGCATTGGGATGGACCGGTTCCGGGCAGAGTAAATCCGCCGGCTGCGTCCGGATAATTTTCTGGAACATCTGATGCGCGCGCACCAGGCGGGTTTTATATTGCCGGCTCAGCTTGTGCGCCACGGCGATGTATTTTGGCATTAATTCCAGCACGGTATGCCGGGGACTGTTGGCGGAGTTTTCGGAGCTGATGTAAAATGGCTCGATCAGGATGATTTTGCACTTGGGCAGCGACTTCCGGGCGCGTTCGAGAATTTCCCGGTATTTCTGCTCGAACATATCCGGGGGGACAGATGTTTCTGTTTTGCGCATAAAACGGTGCAAGTCGTTGATGCCGACCAGGATGGAAAGCCAGTCGGGGCGCATGCGCAGCACATCGTCCGTCCAGCGCGCCGACAAATCCAACACGGTATTGCCGCCAATGCCTTTGTTGATGATCGCAACTTGTTTTTCCGGTTCCCGGACGGCAAGCAAATCGCGGAAAATCCGGACATAGCCGTTGCCGAACGGGAAGAAATCCCCGCGCCGCCCGCAATCGGTGATGCTGTCGCCCGCGAACAGGATGGTTTGACTGGATTTGATTTGCGTCGCCATGATGGCAATCCTCATGTTAATTGTATATTATCCGGCACGTTTGCAAAATCGGCATGAAAACCCGAAATTATTAGCGTAAAAACAACGTGAAGTCAAAACTTTATCTGCCAAAAGGGGGTTCGGAAATTCACCACGGAAATCACGGAGACGGAAAATTCAACGCCAAAACGGGGAGGTCGAGATTGAACCGCGAAGGACAGGAAGGCCACGAAGGGAGGATTGAACCGGTAGATGCTGTGCGTGATGCCAAATCCGCGCCCTCCAGAGAGCGCACAGGCACCCGCGCCCGCACGTTCACGCACTTTCTTGTGATTATCCCCGGCCTTCAGTAATTCAGGTTGGCGCCGAATGCCGGGATTTGACCGTGCTGCACCGCCGCCGTCCACGCGGCGAGCTGCGATTTGCCCATCTCCCAGAAGGCGCCGCAGCGCGAGAAATACTCCAGGACGACATCCCGTTCGCCTTGCTCCAGCAGCGCCTTGGCGAGTTGCATGTTGGGCCCGAAGGAATTCATTTGCGGGGAACCCTGGCTGTCGGCCGAGGCCAGGAGCCGCTGCTTCGCCTCGGCGACATTGCCGGCGTCCAGCGCAATCAATCCCAGCACCTGATTCGCATCCTGCACCGCATTGCCGTAGTTCCAGTTGTTTTTATGCTTTGGCGCAAGTTCGGCCAATTCAGTTGCCAGCGCCCGGGCCTTTGCCGTATCGCCTTTTTGCCAGGCATTCCTGGCAGCCTTGTTCAAGGCGTAGAATCGTTCCTCACCCGTTTTTGCCGCATCCAGGTCGCCCTGGACAAGCTTCATCTGGCGTTTGTGTTCGGCCGGCGCAACGGATTCCCCGTCCGGATCCGTCCCGGCATCCGCCGGCGGTTGGACATCGATCAGGTTGAAATTCAAAATTAAGACTTGCGCGGGCGATTCCGGCAGGCTGATTTTCTGGGCTATGAAATTGATTTTGTCGCCCTGCTTAAATTGGCTTTGCCCCAAAGGGTCGCTTACAATTACCTCGGCATTTTTCCATTTAACCAAGTAGGCCACGAAACGGTGCCCGTCCTCCTCCGCGGAATAGACTTTCAGCACGGGGCCTTCGGCCATATCGAAGGTGCTCTGCACGTCGCCCATCCGGGGCGCTTGAGCGGTCAGGCCGGTTGCCAGCAGGATTGTCGGAATTGCCGCAAGCATTGCCGCTGCATGTTTTTGCATGTTTTATCCTTTCCCCAATAACCAACCATGTTTATATTACTCCGGCAGAATCAGTCACCATATGCCTTTAGCAGCATTCGGGCGGATGTCAAGGGGATTGTTACGGCGGATTGGATGGGCCGGACAGTCGGAATGCTTAACACGATAATCGTTCTGCTGACCGTGTTGTTCTGGCGGTTTCACTGGGGGGTTGTATTGTTATCCATTGTCAGACCTGGTAAGGCCGGTGTAAAACCATTTGACCGCATTCAAAGAGAGGCCAGCCAAAAATGAGCAAACGAAAATTGACGCCGGCGTTGGCGGCGGCGATGTTGATGGGCGGCATTTTAGCACTAGCCGGGCCGGTGGGAATCCCGGAGAAATATGCCGATGATCCGGCGGCGGCCTGGTTTCCGGAGGGGCCGGTTGGCCGGTGTCTGGGTCTGTTCACGGGGCCGGCGCTGGAATACCCGGCGTGGTTTGGCGTTACGAACGCCTCGTCCGGGGCAATGGCCTGCTGGTTCAAGCCGACCTGGGCGCAGCATTATGACGGGCAGACGCCGCTGCAGCTTGGGAAGATCGGGGCGTTTGCGGTCAGCCATGCGGGCGGGAAGTCGCGGCAGCGCCTGGTGTATCCCGGGGGATCGCGGTGGCTGAGCAATGATTTTTGCATGGCGTTCCACCACGCGGTATTCACCTGGACGCCGGAGCGCGAGCAGACGTGGCTGGACGGCGAAAAGATTTACGAGAAGGAATACGGCGCGGGCGTGGCGCCGGCCCGGCCGGCGGGGGATTTGTACGTGAGCATGCGCTCGCCGCATGGCACGCTGGTGGACGAGGCGCTGGTGCTGGATCGGGCGCTGACGGAGTCGGAAATCGAGTCCATGCATGAGCGGCCGTCGGCCTGGGCGGTGGATTCCAACACGGTGTTTTACGCGGGGATGGAAGGGACGCTGGCGGC
>JAXGSX010000237.1:0-5656 GCA_040775225.1 Kiritimatiellia bacterium
GACAGAATTTCCGCATCCGCATATCGCTTCCATGCTTCTGTTTGCATGCCATTGGAATAACAGAAACACTAATTGTTGTCCAGACATTTTATCTAAGTTGTATAATCACACTGCCTTGTAGACTTTCAGGACACAGCCCTGCATGCAATATCAGCGGCTGCGTCAAACGCTGCCGGCTTCAACCGCCGGATCCGCCCGTTGGGCGGCCGGCGGGCGGGCCAGGAAAATTTTTAAAACTTTGTCTTGCAAAGTACTTTGTCTTGTTGTAGATTGCCGGCGACAAGGAGGGAAAGCCATGATTGCCAGGCATGTCCATCACGCCCTGCGGCAGGTCCGCCAACTGCGGGAATTAATCCTCGCCAAACGTCTGTTCCGCGGGTACTCGGGGCTCGCGCGGATGGCCGGTGGCCTGCTGGCGCTCGCCGGCGCGGCGGTAATGGCCCGGCCGGATTTCCCGGCCGCACCCACCGCCCATCTCCGCGGCTGGTCCGCCGTGCTGGCCGCCGCCTTGCTCTGCAATTACGGCGCGCTGCTTTGCTGGTTTATCATCCGGCCTGGCGGCCGCCGGCCGCTGCGCGAACTGATTCCGGCCAGCGACGCGCTGCCGGCCCTGGCTGCCGGCGCCGGCCTCAGCCTGGCGCTGGTCACACATGGCGCCTACGATCTGTTATTCGGCGCCTGGATGTGCCTTTATGGCCTGGTGCACATGTCTTATCGCAACAGCTTGCCGTTCGCCAATTACCTGGTCGGCCTGTTTTACCTGGCCGCCGGCCTGGTTATGCTCGTCTGGCCGGGGGTGTCATTCACCGCCCCCTGCCCGATGGGTCTGGTGTTCGGCCTCGGGGAATTAAGCGGCGGCTTTATCTTATTCCGTTTAAACCATGAAAATAATCTGGAAATGCAGGAGGATATCCAATATGCAAACAGACATTGACGCCCCCTTTGATGGATTGGAAAAAATTTTCCACGAGCCCAACCGCCTGGCCATCATCTCGGCCTTGTGCGCGGCCGATGGCGGCGTCGCCTTCACCGACCTGAAGGCATCCTGCCGCCTGACCGACGGCAACCTCAACCGGCACCTGAAATTGCTGGAGGAAACCGGCATTGTGCGCATGGATAAAAAATTTATCAATCTCCGCCCCCGGACCACCGTCCGCCTCACTCCAACCGGCTTGCGGCGGTTCAACGAATACCTGGCCGCACTGGAAGAAGTGCTGGAACACGCCAAACAGGCCGCCAGCCCCGGCAAAAAAGCCTATTGGAAACCTGGCGGCGCGCGCGCCATCGCGCCGGCCTGATGAGCCCGGGGATGGCCGGCGGCCGATGGCCATCCCGATTATTCCGAGCACCTTCATGCAAACCCAACTCAGGCCCCCCTCATTTGCGCCGGTCATCCTGACGATCGGACTGTTGCTCGGACTGCCCCTGCCGGGCATCCTGGCCGGCAGCCGGCCGCTGAAACATTACCTGGAATTCCCGCCGCTGACCCATTACGTCGCGCATGCCGCCTTCGCCTGGCCGGCGTTCATCGGGCTGGCGCTCTTGATCATCTTGGCCGCGGCGCCTTTGCTGGCCCGCATCCTATTGCATGCCCGCGATGCCGTTACCGCACCGCCGGCCGGACTGCCGTCGGCCGCCGGCGTGATCCCGCCCGGCGCCCGCCGCTTCCCGGGCTGGGGCTGGGCGGGAATAATCGGCGGCGCGGCGGCGTGGATCCTGGCCTGGATGCGTTTCGACTGGTTCGCCCCGCTGCAATCGTTCACCTTCAGCCCGTTATGGTTCAGCTACATCGTCATCGTTAATGCCCTGGTTTACCGGCGCACCGGGCAATGCATGCTGACGCACCGCCCCCGGCATCTGCTCCGATTATTTGCCGCCAGTGCTGTTTTCTGGTGGTCGTTTGAGTACCTTAACCGTTTCGTCCAGAACTGGCATTACGTCGGACTGGGCGCCCTGACGCCCCTGGAATATTTTTTGTTTGCCACCTTGCCTTTCACCACCGTGTTGCCGGCAGTCATGGGCACCTATGAACTCCTGGCCACCTGCCCGCGGCTATATGCCGGCTTGACCGGCTTTGGCGCCGTGCCGGCGATCAACTCGCGGCGGACAATGATGGCGGTTTTCATCGTTTCGGCGGCCGGGCTGGCGGGTATCGGCATCTGGCCGGATTATCTGTTTCCGATGCTCTGGCTGGCGCCGCTGGGCCTGTTTGCATCGCTCCAGGCGCTGGCCGGCCGGCCGACGCTGTTGACCGACCTGGCCCACGGCGATTGGCGCCGGGTGGCGCTGTTAGCCCTGGCGGCGCTGATTTGCGGCGGATTTTGGGAGATGTGGAATTATTACAGCCAGGCCAAGTGGATCTACACCGTGCCGTTTGTCGGCCGGTTTCATGTTTTTGAAATGCCGATCCTCGGCTACGCCGGCTACCTGCCGTTCGGCCTGGAATGCGCCCTGATCGCGGACTGGCTGGCCGGACGGAAATAAATACAGTCGGAGGATGCGATGACCTGCAATCAAAATTCAGGCCCCG
Source organism: Kiritimatiellia bacterium (assembly GCA_040775225.1). Taxonomy (GTDB): domain Bacteria; phylum Verrucomicrobiota; class Kiritimatiellia; order JAAZAB01; family JAAZAB01; genus JAXGPF01. The sequence continues at coordinate 2,531 of JAXGSX010000237.1, forward strand.
ATCATTACAACCGAATCCAGGCATGGCGTTTATTTTTTACCATCATCCTGGGCGGACTGGGCGCATGGCTCTGCCGCGGCCCATGGTATTATTTCCCCATGCCGCTGGTCGGCGCGGACTGGACGGCGGCGGCCGGCTGGCTCGCCGCTGTGCTGACCGGCGCCGGAATGCTTCACCGCCTGGAACGGAAGCTCTTCTCCGGCTTGGCGCCGGCGGCGGGCCGGTCCGCGCCGGGCCGCCGGGCAGGAACCATTCGGCATATCATCCGCGCCCTGGCGGCGCCTTATTTCCTGTATGCCGCCCGGCCGCGGAGGCCTTCCGGCCAATCCCCATTTGTCTTCCAAATCCTGCGCCTGGCTTGGGCTTGCTTCCCATATATCTTCGCGATGGGCGCGGCAAACTTTATCTGGCATTATTCGCGCCCGGCGGGCTCCGCGTGGTTTTACTTCGGCGTATGGTCCTGGATTGGCTGCGCCTTGCTTTATTTATTCTGCCCGCCGGCGGAACGCATCCCCTGGCCAGATTTCCACGCATTGTATGCCGCCGGCAAGGCCGGCATCCGCCTGGCGCTGGCCCTCATCATCCTGGCCGGGATCGTTTTATTCCTGGCCTGCGCGGGACGCGGCGGCTGGGTGCTCGCATGGGCGGCGCCGCTGATTGCCGCGCTCCTGCTGGGTTTCTGCGCGTTTACCTGGCTGGCCTGCCCGTTGCTGCTGCTGCTGAAGCCCGGGCCAACGGAGCATCACCCGGCCGCATGCACGGCCTCTCCCCTGCAAACCGCGGCCGCCATGGCGGTGGCCGCGATTTCATTGGCAACCTACGGCGGTAGATCCCTGTTTGCCCTGGTTACCGGCCGGATGTTTCATGGCTACTTCGGCAATGCTAATGCCGGGTTTTGCATGGACCAGCCGAGCATCGGCAAAGGACTGCTTGTATTTACCATCTTCGCCGCGCTCATGTTTATTTTCATAGCCATCGCACGGGCCGCCATGGATGGCCGGCGCCGCGCCGGTTACTGGGCCTTTGCCTTACCCGCCGTCATCATCGGCCTGTTCCTGTTCAGCATCCTGACGGGAGAGTTTTATACGCTGCTGCTTTACATCCGCGCATACGGGTTCACCCTGCGGCGCATTGCCGGCCTGGTTTTCTGCGCCGGCAGCTTTGTTATCCTGGCGGCGTTTTACGGGTGGGCGCTCCGTCCGGTCCGGTCTCCTGCAAAGACTGCCGCCAATGCAGCCGGCGCGCGGGCGGCGCCCGCCCATTTTCAGGATTGACTTTGACCGGACTCGGCATAACCTTCTTGCCTGACACCAAATCGCAAATACAAACAATCCCAAGGGGGTTCCATGCAACCATGGCCGTCCGAAAAGCGTTATGCCGACATGCCGTACCGCCGCTGCGGACGCAGCGGCCTGTTTTTACCGCCCGTCTCCCTTGGACTCTGGCATAATTTCGGCGGGGTGGACCGCCTGGAAAATTGCCGGGCCATGGCGCGCCGCGCCTTCGACCTGGGGATTACCCATTTCGACCTGGCAAATAACTACGGTCCGCCGCCCGGCTCCGCCGAGGAAAATTTCGGCCGGATTCTGAAGGAAGACCTGGCCGGGTATCGCGACGAGCTGGTGATTTCCAGCAAGGCCGGCTGGCGCATGTGGCCGGGGCCGTACGGCGATTGGGGATCGAAAAAGTACCTCATCGCCAGCCTGGATCAAAGCCTGCGGCGCATGGGATTGGATTACGTGGATATTTTTTACCATCATCGTCCGGACCCCGCTACGCCCATGGAAGAAAGCCTCGGCGCGCTCGATCTGGCGGTGCGGCAGGGCAAGGCGCTGTACGCGGGAATTTCGTCCTACACGCCGGAACAAACCCGACAGGCGGCCCAAATCCTGCGGACCCTGGGCACACCCTGCCTGATCCATCAGCCTTCGTACAACCTGTTCACCCGCCGGATCGAAGAAGGTTTGCTGCCCGTCCTGGCGGAGGAAGGGATCGGCTGCATCGCCTTCTGCCCGCTGGCGCAGGGGCTGCTGACCGATAAATATCTGCGCGGCATTCCCGCGGACTCCCGGGCCGCCAAGCCGCATGGGGCGCTGAAACCCGAGCAGATCACCGCCGACAAGCTCGGCCGCGTCCGGAAATTGGACGCGCTGGCCCGGGCGCGGAGCCAGACCCTGGCGCAAATGGCCCTGGCCTGGGTGCTGCGCCAGCCCGGCGTGACTTCCGCCCTGATCGGCGCCAGCCGGGTAGAACAGATCGAAGCGGACGTGGCGGCGCTCCAGCGCCTGGAATTCAGCCCCGCGGAATTGGCCGCCATTGAAGAAGTCTTGCGGGCATGATTGGCCGAGATCCGGGCTGGTTGCAAAAGTCACGGGAATCCGTGTTTGGCGTTCTGGCGTAAACCCTTGAAAAATTTGGCTCCTAACCAGAATTTGCGGGTAAAAAAAACAGATTTTTGAACAGAAGACGGAATAAGGCAGAGATAAGTGGCGGAGGTGGTTGCAAATTCTGGATTCTCGTGAATTATCCTTGTTCCACCCTTGTTCCGCCTTCTGTGCAAAACTCCGGATTTTAAAGTTATAACCGGGAGATTCAGACATGCATGCGTCCATACAACAGCATTTTCAAGCGCAGTTGGAGGAAATCCAGGCCACCGTCCTGTTCAAGACGGAGCGCGTAATAGCCACTCCCCAGCGTGCCCGGATTACCGTGCAGGGCGGCCGGGAAGTGTTGAACATGTGCGCCAACAATTACCTCGGGCTGGCGTCGCATCCGGCGGTCATCGCGGCCGCGCGCGCCGCTTTGGATCGCTGGGGCTACGGCCTGGCTTCCGTGCGGTTTATCTGCGGCACCCAGGCGATTCACAAGCAACTGGAGGAAAAGCTGTCGGCCTTCCTCGGCACGGAAGACACGATCTTGTATTCCTCCTGTTTTGACGCCAACGGCGGCCTGTTTGAAACCCTGCTGGGCCCGGAAGACGCGGTCATCAGCGACGAATTGAACCATGCCAGCATCATTGACGGCATCCGGCTCTGCAAAGCCGCGCGTCTGAGGTACCGCAACGGCGACATGGCGGAACTGGAAACCCGGCTGCAGGAGTCCGCCAAGGCGCGCCTGCGCCTGATC
>JAXGSX010000238.1:0-5636 GCA_040775225.1 Kiritimatiellia bacterium
ATGCCGGCGCAGCGGACGCGCGCCGTCATTCCGCAGGATCAACCGCCGCACCCGCGCTTTGGAGACCTGCAGGGACACCAGCAACCCGCCGTTCATCCGCAGATTCTCGAATTCCAGCTCGCGCCAGGTCCCATCCATCCCCCACAACAAGCCCAGCGTATCGTCAACCCGGTCATGGCAGAGGGCGGTCTGCATGGCCTCCAAATAAGCGGCATGGGACGAGGTGTACCAGTAATTGATGGCATACCCATCCAGGCGGATTTTCTCCGGCATGGCGCCCAGCGAACTGCAATCCTTCATGGCATACTGCAATTCTTCAAACGCCTGGCTGTCCCGCCCCAGGTGGCTGGATACCGTTGACAGCCAGCAATGGCACCATGGCCAATCGCGGTAATTTTTCTGCGGCTTGTCGAATCCCCACGGGGTGCCATTAATTTGCCGCCAATGGCGCAAAGTCTTAAGGGCATAATTCGCGCGTAAGGATTCCGGCAAATTGCTGACGAAGAACAGGGCGCCGGAGCCCCCCTGCGCGGAATTTTTATCCGCCATTAAGATGCCTTGCCGGACATTTTCCCGCAAGCCGCGCGCCAATTTCTCCGCCACCTCCAGGTAACGCGGCAGGGGCTGCCCCGCCGCCGCCGCCATCGCGGCGCACCCGCGCAGGGCGCGCTCCACGAAGGAAGCCACCAGGGAATCGTTGGACACAGGGCAACGGCCTTCGGCCGCGCCGGCGGCATGGACTATGTACGCCCGATCCTTTTGCTCCAACACTGCCAGCGCCAGGACATGCTCCAGCAACTCCCGCATGATGCCTAAATCCGTTTGGAGGGAATCGTCACGCCCGCTCATCCGCCAATGCTCGTAAAAACTCCGGCAGACTGAAGCGTTGGCGGAAATTTTTTCCATCCTTATTTTTTGCGGGTCGGTATGATTATCCTGCCCCGTCGCCGAACAAAAAAAACAGAACCGGGCGCCGGGCAGCCCCAGGGCTTTCGCCACCGCGCGCGCCCGCGGCATCCGCAATTTGTAAAATTCCAGCAATTGGCGGCTTTCTTCCAGGTGGTTGGCCTGCAACAGGGGGCGCTGCATGACTCCGGCATCCCAAACCGTGTTCGCCCCGCCGAACCAATGGCAGGGAAACGGCCCCAGATTCAAAGAGCCGGTATCGGGATACTGGTTGGCGCGCATCCAATACATACTTAAATCATATAACTTCTGAGAAGCGCCATCCGGCACAACCACCCGCGAACGCCCGGCATATGTCAGCCACCTCGCCGCATGCGCGCCGCGGATACGCCGCTCCGACTGGCGCCGCAGACTTTGATAAATCCCCGCCGCCCCGGCGCCATGCGCTGCTGATTCCTGCTCATCCACCGCCAGCAGGTAACGCGACGCCGCGAAGCCGGTTTTAACGCCGGTATACACGATCTGGTTGCCGTCAAGCCTGCCGCGCGGCGCGGACCACATCATCCCCCGGCCCCGGAACTCGTTGGGCGCAAGTTGATAGTCAAACCGGAGGGACCCGTCGCGGCCCGGCTGAAAACTCAAAACGGACTGACGGGAAAGCTCCAGCCCCGCCAGCTTGGAATAGGTGAACGGCGCGATAAACCAATAAAAATCCACCCGCTGCCCGCAGGGCACATCCAGCGCTTCCATGTGTTCCGCCCACACATGGCTGTCGGTCAGATAAGCGGTCAACCGCCAATGCCCGCCGTGCAGGATCAGGTCGGTGGTCAGCACTCCCCGGCGCGCGTCGAACGACTGGGCGAAATCCGACGGCTCCGTGTTTTCGCCGTTCACCATGACAATATATCCCGCCTGAATACATGGCTGTGCGCAGCCGGTGCGCGTCGGGTACAATGCTTGCCGGGCGATGCGCCGCGGAATCCGGTACACCCGATGGGCGTTCTTGTACCAGCCGGGAATCAGTCCCTGGTGCTGCTCCTTGTGGGCATGCCCGGCAATGTAACCGCTCAACATGGAGCCGGTATAATCCACCGTTATGCATTCGCTGCCGTTGCCCAGCGCAAACGGATAATACGGACGCGCTGAAAACGGCGAGGCGGTCCATTCCTCGATGCGCCCATCCCCGGGGCGGCGGCCAAACAAGTCTGCCGTTTTGCTTTTCCCCGAAATTCCGGGTCTTTTTGGGTTATTCATGGTTCGTACTCCGTCGCCTGATCGCCGGCTTCCAACTGTGCGGCGTCTATCCACACCGTATCGCCGTCAGCGTTGGCCCCGGGCTGATACCAGCGGATGATCAACAAACTGGCGCCGGCCGGAATCAGCACCGGCATTGCATAGCGTTGCCACTGCGTGGTCAGTTTGAAGGTCTGCCCGGCCAATGCCACCGGGATGGAATTGGCGATTTGGACGCCATCCCGATTGGCCCGCATCCAGCTTGAGAGGACAAAATGGGCGGATTGACGCGTCAAGGCCGGATCCAGATTGAATTGAATATAAGTCTGCGGATACCGGCCGGGCCCGCCATCGCCCAGCCGCAGGCAATGTTTACCATGATGCGGCCGGTTGGTGTCCACACCCCAGACGGATTGTTCCGCCCCGATCCGCTCGCGCGGCATGAGGCGTGTGCCGGCGGGCCAGTAATAATCCGGCCAGCCGGGAAGGAACGCCTGCTCGAAACTGGAGTTCGGCAGTTGGTTCTTTTTGCCCGCGCGGTCCAGTTCCGCGTCGGCCGCCGGCTCGCCCAGCGCCTGTTCCGGATGCGGCTCCATCGCAACCGCAATTTCAATTCCGGAGGGCTGCTTGCCATTCTTCATTCCGCATGCCGCATGCTGCAATTGCATCAAATACGCCCTGGTGGCGTATGGTTCGAACCGATCGCTGAACGATTGATCTTCAACCGCATATGTCTCCGCTCCAAACAAGCGTTGGACCGTACCGGCGGCGCCGAGCGCCGATATGGTAAACTTTACAGCCACCGGGTAGTCCATCGTATTTGCGCACAGCAGCACATGGCCGCCGGCGGGATTGCGGCGCAGCGACACCTGGATATCGGTGAATTTCCCCGCCAGGGGATCAAGTTCTCCGGGCATATACGCCACCGTCTGCGCCAGGTCCGGCGTCAGGCATACCGGCCCCAGTATTTTCATTTCTTCCGCGAGAGTCCTGATTGCATCGGCGATCAACCGCGAATTCATCCGGTAAGTGAAATATATGATGCCTTTTGAGCCATGAATCAGCGCCAGATATGTCTGACAGCGCTGTTCCGCCGGGGTCAGGGCGCGTTTGCGGCTGCCGCTCCAGTATTCCGACTGCGGCATTGTAACCGTCACGCGGCGGGCGCTGTCGGCCAGCCGTTTCGTTCTGGCCACCATTCCGGCCACATGCGTTACGCGCGCGAGCGAGGGGCGGTAGCGGCCCGCGGCGGGGACCCAGTACGGATCCTGCACCAGCGCATCGCACCAATCCGTGGTGCGCCGCCGGTAATCGCCCGTATCCCACAAGGTATTGTAAACCACAAACACCGGGTGATGCCCATCCTGCTCGTGCACCAGGTTGTAATAATGCCGCCCGGCGACATCCTGGTCCACGCCCGGAATATTCGGCTCGTCAAACAGGCAATACCCCATCAGGTTGGGCATGGATTTAACGGCATTGATCATGGCTTGCAGGGCGGGCGCTTGCTGCTTGTAAACCGAGAAAAACACCTGCCCCTTGACGCGCGCCGGCAGGGTTTTCAAGACGGCATCCGTAACCAGCGCCGAGCGCAGACTGGTCAGGTTGCGGAAATATCTGCCGCCGATAATTTTGCCCAATCGTTCGAATTGCTGCGCGGTTAACATGTCCTGCAAACTGTTGTCCGGCGGGGTCGCCTGAAAATACCGGTCGGGGTAGAAAATCACCTGCAAGCCGTGACGCGCGGCGGATTCCATGAATGTCCGCGCATCGGCCATGGCGCCCTGCAGGTTGGTTGCTGAACCGCGCAAATGATAATAAACGCAATTCATGCCCATGGCAGCCACATCCCGGAAAGCCCAGTCTTCTGCGGAGCCCAACACAAATCCAAACGGGAAAAACGGTTCGCCATCCCGCAGCAGGATGCGGTTGACCTGATCCACTTTCCATTCCCCGTCCGGATGCGGCGCGCGCTTGACGATTGCAACTTCCCGCCGCGCCGCCGCCTGGCCGTCCGCCCCGCACAGTTCCAGCCGCAGGCAGTTGCCGCCGGCCGGCAAATCCGCCAGGGGAATCGGAAACGCCAGTTCCGGCGCCAGTTCCGCCGTCCGCGCCATAACCCGCCCCGTCCCGTCAACGGCCCGCATGGTCATTCCCGCCATCATCGCCCCGGGCAGCCGCACGCTGCACATTGCCAGCGCGGCCTCTTCCACAGTGTAATAATTGCGGTCCAGGTATGCCCCGAAAACGTTCAGCAATTCCATCGCGCCGCCTTCCAGCCGGATGGTTTGCCATATTTCCCCGGCGGCGTCCGCCAGCGCCGCTTCCGCCGCGCGCAAGCTGAACGTCTCCACCGGCATGCGTAAGCGCACGGTTACCGGGGCGATGCCGGGCGGGACTTCCAGTTCCTGCCCCACGGTCCGGCCGGTGCCTTCTTCCGGCTGATCCGAAACCGACAATTTGAACCGGCCGGCCTGCCGGCCCATGTTCTGGACATCCGCCGCAACGGCATAATATGACCGGCCGGCCTCCCGCCCGTACGGCTCGACCCGCACCGCGCTGATATAAGGCAGCGCGGGCGTTTCGATTGGTCCGGCGTCAAGGCCGCACAGCATGCCGAAATTTTCCGGTTCGGCAAAATGCCGGCTCAGCGGCGCCCAACTGCATTTCACGCGGTTCAGCCCGACTTGCGCCGTGTTCAAATCCCGTTCCACGATGTACGTTGTTACGATCGCATTGAATCGCGCCTTGGCCGGATGGCCTTCCGTTAATAGCAGCCCCATCGGCAGCGCCATTTCCACGCTCCACCCCTCGTCATCCTGCGCCGCCGCCGAACGCCACGGGATGTTCCATCCTTCCCGGTCCCGGCCGCGCGCGCGCGTCATCCGGAAGTCCGCCCGCGTGTTGATCGGGCTGACCAGGAACTGGTAATACAATTTACCGCCCGTCCCCGGATCGAACGACACCTGGACATTATCCTCCCGCTGGACATCCTCATCGTGCCGGCGGAAAGTCGGCGGATTCCGGTCCAGCACCGGCTGCTCCACCCGGAACCCGACATACAGCCAGGCGGCGTCGCGGCATGCCATGACCCGGTGTTGTCCGGTCATGGCGCCGGCCTGCCCCACCACGTGCAGGTTGGTGATGACAGCCGCTGTCGCCCAGCAGGCGTCATCCAGCCTGCCATCCAGCGTCGGCGGCGCCGCGCATGCCGGCGCCGTCAGCTCCGGCAGGACCGGCGCCGCCGGTTCCGCGCCGCAGATTTGCCCGCACCAGAGGTTGCCGGCCAACAAACCGATCATCAGAAATTTATGCATCCCTTTGCCTTTCATAGCTTGAGCGTTTCTCCGGGATTTATCTCAAATTCCGCCGGCAGCCGGCCGGCGTAGCGCGGATTGATCTGCAAATGCCGGCGCAGCGGACGCGCGCCGTCATTCCGCAGGATCAACCGCCGCACCCGCGCTTTGGAGACCTGCAGGGACACCAGCAACCCGCCG
>JAXGSX010000239.1:0-5624 GCA_040775225.1 Kiritimatiellia bacterium
AAACTGCCGGATTGTCAGCAATACCTCCCCTTCCCAAGGCGGGGGCGTGACGATCTGGGACCAATCCGGTGCAGTGCTGCGTAATTGCCTGGTGGCGGGAAACACGGCGTCAACCAGCAGCGCGGCACTTTATATATATCACGGGACAACTACGGTGGAAGGCTGCACCATTACGGATAATCTGGTGGATCCCGGCGCATCTTCCACCAGTCCGGGTGGGATTTATATTAATCAGGATTCAAACGATATGTTTAATATTGTCAATTGCATCATTTACGGCAACGCCAGCGCCAGCGGCAGTTACAGCAATATGAGCTGGCATGGGCTTTCCAGGAATATCATTATCTCCAACACCTGCGTGGCGCCGCTGCCGGCAAGTTCTTATTTCACGGTCACGAATTCTTTCCCGGATGACCCGGCCCTTGGGTCCGATTATCAGTTGACAACCGGCTCAATTTGCATCAATGCCGGCACTAACCAGCCCTGGATGGCGGATGCGCGGGACATCAAGGGCCGGGCGCGGTTGGACCGTTTTTCCGGCCTGGTGGATATCGGGTGCCAGGAATACATATCACAGGGCGCCCTTTTTCAAATTCATTAGCGTCCCCACAGGAAATCAAGAAAAAACCACGTCGGGATCGAAAACGCTATCGCCATCGGGATCGGGATCGCTATCGGAATCGATGCCGATACCGATCCCGATATCGATCCCGATTCTGACCAGCATAACTGCGGATGACACGGATGTCACGGATGACCTTCCACCTCAAACAACCGTTGAACCTGATTCAACCTCTGGCAACCTCCAACATTGGCTCATTATTGTGGAAAAATCATGAAGATAGCTAAAGTAGGCGTAATTGGGACCGGGGTGATCGGCAAAACGCACCTCGCGGCGTTGCATGGGCAGCCGGATTTCCAGATTGTCGGCCTGGCGGACACCGATCCGGCCGCGTTGCAAAAAGCGGGGGCCCAATACCCGTATCCCCGGTTTGCGGATGCGGAGTCGCTTTTCGCGCAGGGCCAGCCGGATTATGTCGTGATCTGCACCCCCCATTTCAGCCATGCTCCGCTGGCAACGGCCGCCATGGAACGCGGCATCCACGCCCTGGTGGAAAAACCTTTCGCCATCCAGGCCTCCGCCGCGGATGCGGCCATCCAGGTCAGCCGGCGGACCAACTGCCGGCTGGGGGTGAATTTCAACATGCGGCCCCGCGCCTTGCATGCCAGGCTGCGGCAGTTGCTCGCGGAAAACGCCATCGGCCAACTGACGCGGGTGACGATGGTCGCCACCGAGTGGTTCCGTTCGATGTTTTATTACCGCAGCAGCCCCTGGCGCGCCACTTGGCGCGGCGAGGGCGGCGGCATTCTCGTCAACCAGGCGCCGCACGATCTGGACTTGCTGATCGAGATGGCCGGCCTGCCGGCGGAAGTCCTGGCCGAAGTCGCCACCGTCGGGCATGAAATTGAAGTGGAAGACAGCGTTGCGGCTGTTTTGAAGTGGGATGACGGGCTGCGCGGCATGCTGCAAGTTAACACCAACGAGTATCCCGGCCGCACCATGTTTGAATTGGCGGGCACGCGCGGCGCGCTGACGCTGGAGCCCAAACGTCTGACCATGTCGTTGCTGGACGGGGATACGCGCGAAATCAGCGATCAGGCACGGGATTCCAAAGCGCGGCCTGTCCGTAAGCACACGGTCATCTGGGATGGGCCGGAAGATCAGAATAGTTACCGGGCGATGCACCGTAATTTTGCCGCAGCCTGCCGCGGGGATGAGCAACTCCTCTGCCCGGCGGAAGCAGGTCTCCAGGAGGTGGAACTGGCCAACGCTATCTTGATTGCCGGGGTCAAGGGCCGGCCGTCGCGCCTGCCTTCCGCGCGCGAAGAGTTTGACGGGTTGCTCAAGGAACTACAGGAAGCCGGCAATCTGACCGCCGTCAAAAATCGTTATGCGGCAGCACGCCCCGTATTGGCATGACTGCGGTTTTCTCCCCGTCATTCTGCAAGGACGCCGGAGATTGTCCGAAATTCAGGTGTTTCTCATGCACCGCCGCATAAAATGGTGCGCGCAGAATTGACATAGCAGAACCGTTTTGCCACTATCACGCTCCATGAACACTATAGACCAGGTCAACCCGGGCCGGATGGGACCAGCATCGCCGGCGCAAACTTTGCCTGACCAGTCTATCCGCCCGCGCAACATGCATCTCTGGGAGGAATTGTACCCGCAGGAGTTCATGGAAATCCTCAAGGTCAAACCGATCGTTTATTTTCCCTTCGGAATTGTGGAGGAACATGGCACGCACCTGGCGCTGGGCACGGATTTTCTGCCGCCCTACCGCTTCTGCCTCGCGGCGGTTGAGCGCACGGGCGGGATTGTCTACCCGCCGCTGCCGGCCGGCCCGGGCGGCAACCCGCCCCTGTCCAGGGCCGCCATGCGTGAACCCGGGCGCAACCTTTGTCCGCCAAGCCTGTTTGTCAGCGCGGAATGCTGCCGCCAGATATATTCCGAGATCATGGAAAACATGGCCCGGATGGGATTTAAAATTTGCGCGGCGATCGGCGGGCATTGGCCGGCGACCAAATTGCTGCAGACGATTGTGCAGGAAGCTGGAGGGAAAATTGACGGCATGCGGGTCATAGCCCCGAATTGGTCTTCATGGCCGGTGCAGCGCGGGATTTTCAAGGATTTCGGCGGCCATGGCGGCGTGGTTGAAAGCGCCGTCGTGCGCTATTGCGACCCGCGCCTGTGCGATTTGACCCGGGTAGACGAGGTCTTCGCTACGAACTTCAAATCGCAAATTCTGAAGACGCCGTTGAAGGATCCGGCCAAGTTGCGGGAAATTGCCGCCGGCGCATCGCTCGAACTTGGCCGGAAGGTGTTCGAAGCCGTGGTGGACGGCATCGTTGAAGCCGTCGGAAACGAACACCGAACACTGAACACTTTGTCACCATGAATGCTGCCAATCAAATAATCCAGGCCGGGTGCGCCGCGGCGGTCATCACGCCCCCTGCCGGGGCTCAGATGGCCGGCTATTTTAAGCCGCGCACCGTGCGCCGTGTCCGCGACGACTTGTATGCCCGCGCCCTGGCGCTGGGAACGGGCCGGGAGGCGTTGCTGATCGTTTCCTGCGATTTGATCGCCATGCCGGCGGAAATCGCCGATGCGGTCAAGGCCGCGGTTTTACATAAGCATGGAGTGCCATCGGCGCAAGTATGCATTTGCGCAACGCACACGCATACCGGCCCGGAAATCCGCGAGAACACGCCGGTCGCCTGCGATCCGGCCTATAACCGTTCGCTGGTGGAGACCTTGATTGCCGTGACAGACCGGGCCTTGTCCAGCCGTTTTGACGCTTGCCTGAGCTACGGCGCTGGGGAAGCGGCCGGACTGGCTTTTAATCGCCTGTACCGGTTGCGCGATGGCTCGGAAATCTTCGGGCGCCTCAAGCCGCGCGAACATGAAATTGTCGGACCAGCCGGCCCGGTGGATTCGTCCGTGCAGACGGTGGCGGTCCGGGACGCCGCCGGGAAAATCCGCGCGATCATGGTGAATTACGCCTGCCATCCCGATACTTACGGCCTTGGGAACGGCGACTTTGTTTCCGCGGATTGGCCGGGTGAAATGGCGCGCGTTTTGCGCGCTGCGTATGGCGAAGACGCGGTAGTCATTTTTTTGCAGGGCTGCTGCGGCGATCTCAACCATGTGAATTATGACGGGCCGCCGGGTGAACCGAAGAGCGGCGAACATAAAACTTTACAGTTGGGGCGCGGGGTTGCCGGCGCGGCCATGCTGGCCATCGAGCGTTCCCTGGCCATAGCTGGCCGGCCGCTGGCCGCGCGTCTGGATTGCCTGGCAATTCCCTACTACCGCCGCGATGTGGCCATTCTGCGGGAAGCGGAGGAGTTGCGCCGCCGGGAGCAAATATCCCCCAAAGATCAATATTTTGTCAGCCGGGTAGAAAGCTGGCCGTTTGACGGCCAGGTGGCCCAGGTTCCGATTCAAGCCATGCGCCTGGGCGAAGTCGGCCTGGTTGCCTTGCCGGCCGAGATTTTTACCGCGGTGGGGATGGAGATTAAACGCTATGCGCCGTCGCCGAAGACCATGGTGGTTGAACTTGCCAATGCCCGCGTCTCAAGTTATGTGCCGACGGAGGCGCAGGCGGAACGCGGCGGATATGGCGCGAAGCCGATCCTGACGCGTCATTTATGCGCGGAAGCCGCCCGGTTGATGAGCGATGCGGCCGTTAACATTTTGCATGAATTATGGATGTGACGCATTTTTAAGGAGGAGGCAGGATATGCCGCTGCCGATTGAAACATTTTCCGGATCGCATTATGAAATGGGGGTGCAGCACGGCCGGGCATTCCGGCATGTCGTGCATGCCACGGTCGCCAATACGCTGCGGCATGTTTTTGAGGAAAGCGACGCCGAACTGGACGCGGGGTTGCGCGGCATTCGCGCCGGCAATCTGCGGTTTGCCCCCTGGCTGGAGGACGAGTTGCGCGGCATCGCCGAAGGCAGCGGCGTGGAATATGGTAAGATCGAGCGGCTGCACCTGCGCGTATGGAATAACGTTCCGCGCGGGAAGCATCCGCCATCCGCCTGCACGTCCATCGGTATGCAGACCGCGGATGACGGGATAATTGTCGGCGGCAACCTTGACGACCCGCGCCACACCTACGCGCCGGTGCGGCGTCTTCCGCAAAAAGGCCTGGCGCATGTCATGATCACGTGGATCGGCGCGGCCTGGGGGCATAACGGGATGAACGAAGCCGGGCTGGCCGTGGCGCAATCCAGCCTGGGCGGGTATGTTCCGGAGCCGCAACGGGTATCGGAAAATTACCTGCCCGGGTCGTTGGGCACGCGACTGCTGCTGGAAAATTGCCGGGATGTAACGGAAGCGCTGGCATTGCTCCGGGAAATGCGTCCGGAATCCAGTTATGTGCTGGGGGATGCCGCCGGGAACCTGGTGGCCTGCCAATGCCTGGGCGGGCTCGAACCGGTGGTCCAGGACGCCGCCGATCACAGCGGCATGGTTTTTTCCACCAACCACATCCATCTGCCGGACTTGCTGGAGCGGCTGGCGCAGGCGGGCTGTCAGCCGGATATTGCCGAGCATTCCGCCGTCCGGTTCGCGGCCGTCGCGCGCGCCCGCGAAAGCTTGCCCCGGACCTTGGCGGGATTCCAGACGCTCCTGCGTTCGCATGACGGCTGGCCGCATTCAGTCTGCCGCAACGCCACGGCTTTTTCCACCTTGGCCCTGCCGCAAGACCGCCCGGCCGCCCTGCATCTGGCCGATCGGCCGCCCTGCCGGAATGAATATCACGCATACCCTGTGCGCTGACCCGCCGCCGCATAACTATGAAAAAAACCGCGCCCGCCTTTATTCCCACATTGCTGCAACCTCTGCACGCTGAACCGATTGCCTGGCGGCGGCAGCGTCCGGCTGCCGGTGAAATCAGCCTGGCGGCAGGCGTAAATCTGCAGGCGGACGAGTTTCCCGAAGACGCGCTTGAATCGGCTTATGCCGATTTCGGCTGTTTTCTGCAGGCGGACGAGTTTCCCGAAGACGCGCTTGAATCGGCTTATGCCGATTTCGGCTGTTTTCTGCAGGCGG
>JAXGSX010000240.1:0-5611 GCA_040775225.1 Kiritimatiellia bacterium
ATGATCCCGTGCAGTCCCGCGCGCATCCTGCCTTGCCAGCCGGGCGGCTGCAGGGCAAACTCCCGCGCCAGTTCATGGAAGGCGGGATACATCGGCGCGCGCGGGCGCCGGCGGAAGATGCCCGCGAAGGCCAGGGTATCCATCACCTCGACGGCGCCGAGCAGGGTGCAATAGGCGTGCACGATAATCAGGCGCATGCCGCGTCCGCCTGCGGGTTGGATGCCGTGGGGCACGTTGCGGGGAATTAGCAGCAAATCGCCGGCGTAAATATTTTCAGGCGCGGCGTCTTCGCCCACCCGGGCCGTCCCGCGCCCGGCGCCGATGCAGATGAGCAGCGGATCGGCAAACCGCCGGCCATCGCGACGCCAGCCGGCGGGGCAAACCCATTCCGTCGCGGATACGGGTTCGATTGTCATGCCATCCAGGTGTTCGCGCAGAAACTGCGCGACGGCGGGCGACATGGCCGGGTATCCATCGAAGACGGCGGGTGGGCTTGCCCGGGCCCTGGCCGGCGCCGGTTTGTTTTCCACGGGCGAGTTCATGGCGATTGCAGCCTTTGTTTTGATGTTTCGAATAGTGCAATAAATCCAGCTTCCTGTCCATTGCAAAGATTCCGCCGGCGGCGTATCCTGTCCGCATTAACAGGGAGATCATATGCATGCGCCTTTTGAAAAATTAATTATCCGCAGTCCGTTTGTTGACGAATATGACCGGTATGGCGACCTGGCCGACCGCTGCGCCGCGGCGGGGGTGACGCACTTGACCTTCACGGAAATGGAGCGCGCGCTCTGGGAAATTGACGATCCGGCGGACCCGTATCTGCACTGGTCGGTGGTGCATACCAGCCTGTTTAAAATTTTTCCGCCGGCGCTTTTGCAGGATTGGGTGCCGGCGGATTACGCCGCGCGCGCGCGGGAGTCAATCGCCCGCCGGGCTGAGATTCTGAAGGACGCCGGATTGAAGGGCGCGGTGTTTTTGTACGATCCCATGTACTGGCCCGAGCGGATTTTTCAGCGCCATCCGGAATTACGGGGGCCCCGCGTTGATCAGCCCCTGATTTGCAAACATCCCCGTTACGCGCCCTGCACGGACCGCCCGGAAGTGCTGGAAATGTATCGGGATGGTTTTAAAAATCTCGCCGAACTCGCCCGGGGCGTCCTGGATGTGGTCATCATCCGCACCAACGACAGCGCTACCGGATTCTGCTGGAGCCGGTTGTACAACGGACCCAACGGGCCGCTGCATTGCCGCAAGATTCATATCTTCGACCGCCTGCGCCGTTTCCTGGAGGCCGCCCGCGCCGGTGTTTCAAATACCGCGGAGTTTTACATCCAGGGCGAGCGTTTCACCGGCGGCGGCGCGCCGGAGCGCGCATGTTTCTTAAATCATATGCCCGAAGGCTGCGGCGATTATACCCACGGCGCCGGCAATACCCCCGGCGGGCGGACGGTGGCGGGCCAGCCGACGGACGCCACGCTGTTTCCCGTCCGGGGATTGCCGAATCCGGCGGAAATCCTGGACAAGTTGAGCGCCGCTTTTGCCGGGGGTATTCAACAGCCGGTGTTTTTCACGCGGCCGACCATGTACGGCAACAGTTGGGAGGGAGAGTCCGTCATTACCGATGTTATTGCGGCATTCAATCGCGCACCGGGCGTCGGCCCGGTGGCCCAGGTGCGGCTGGCCGCCGGGGTGGCCGAACAACGCTATGGCGCGGCAGCATCCGAGGATGCGGTGGCCGCCTGGTGGCATCTCCATGCGGCGGGAAAAGCGCTGGCGCGGATCAGCCCGGACCTGGGAGTGATCTTCATGGGCTCGCTGGGGCAGAGGCGCCTGACCCGGCCGTTTGTGGCATACCCGGAACGCCTGACGCCGGAGGAGCGCGCCGATTACGAGCCGTTTATCTTCTCTGTGGAAAAAAATCCGCCGCGGATTGATCTGCTGGATGACCAGACGACCCGCCTGGTAGAGGATGAAGAACACCTGGCCCGGTATAACAAGGATTTTGCGGAAGTGCTCAGGGAATATGCCGCGGCCTGCAACAGTTTCAAAAAAGCTGACGCCTGCCGTCCGCATGCCGATTTCCAGGCGGCCATCACGGGGCTGGCAATCCTGCAATGCTTGTTGCGCAATGTTCGGAATTGCGTTAACTTCCAGGTGCGGCTGGATGCCTGGCGCCAATTTACGACGGACGAATCTAGCCGCGCTCCCACGCGGATGACGGATCATTACCGGCGGGCGCCTTCGCCGTTCCTGGAAATCTTGCGGCAGCGGCGCGCGGAATTGCTCGGCATCATGCGCGACGAAATGGATAATTGCCGCGCCCTGGCCGCACTGCTCGACGGGCATCCTGATGCCATGGTCATGGCGGCCGATCCGGCGGGGGAAACCCCGTTCATGCTGGGGCCCGGCACGGCGGCGGCATTGCGCCGCAAGGCGGATACCATGCAGCGCCATATACTGGAGTTGGATGAGTTTACCGGCTGGCGCAAAACAGCGGTCTTGGAGGAACCATGCAAGCAAGATTGATGACACCGCCGGACAATTTCCACCGGGTGCACACCTATTTCAAGGGCTCGCCCTGCCATCCGGACGGCCGCCGTCTGCTCTACCTGAAGTTCCGGAATCTGCGTGCGGCGGCTGCCGTCTGCCTGCTGGATCGCGAGTCCGGGCGGGAGACCGTCATCGGCGCCAGCCGGCATTTCAATTATCATAGCGGAGCATCCCAATATTTCTGCGCCGGCGGCGCCAAGGTCATTTACCAGTCCCGCCGGGACCGTCTGGCGCTGTTCGACCTGCGTTCCGGCAAAACCCGCGATTTTGCCGGCCGGCTGTGCCCTTATGCCGGCAACTTGCATGAGTATTTTGTGGAAATTGACGCCGGCTTCCCCCGGCAACGGCAGGGGCGGATGGGCATCTACCTGCGCCGGATTGACGGCTCTGGAAAAAAATGCCTGGCCACGGTGGACGACTTGCTGGACGCCCATCCGCGCGGCAACATGCTCCGGCGTGCGCGCTTGCTGTTCCGGCTGGGAGGCGAAATCAGCCCCGACCAGCGGCGCGTGATCCTGTTCCTGGTCACCCGCGACGGCTCGCTCGTGCGCGATTATTACACCTGTGATCTGCAAGGCGGCAACCTGGAATTTCACGGCAACCTGGGCGGACACATCATGTGGCATCCGGATAGCCGCCGCATCCTGGCGTTTGCCGTATCCTGGAGCACGATCCTGGGCGAGTTCCCAAGGCGTGCGGACGCGCCGCGCGGACAATCTGGGCTGCTGGCCGAATACGACACGCGCGGGCGTAAAATGAGAATTCTGTCACAATACCTGATCCGCGGCGGCTGCCATGTGTCGCCGGCGCCGGACGGCAATCTGGTCGCGCTGGACGCGATTAATCCGGATTCAACTGCCATATTGATGTTTGACTATGCCACCGGCAAAATGACGCGGCTATGCCGCCATGCGTATCAGGCGCCGCTGGAAAAGATGGCCGGGTCGCGGCCGGCCAAGCAATATGACATTAATCCCCATCCGGTATTCGATCCCGGCAGCCGCCGGATCGTGTTCAATGCCTGCCCGGACCGCCGGGTGGGGATATACGCATGCGACGTCGGAGGATTTCGGGGATGATATTGACTGCCGCGCCTGTGCAGCAGGGCGATCCCGCCGAATGCCTCGGCTTCGGGGAAGGTGTCGCCGGCAAGTTGATCGCTTTTTACGGCCAGGGCGGATTGCTGGCGCGCACCCCGGTAACTGGGCGCCTGCCTGGAAAATATTTAAAAGTAAAATTCTGTTTGACACTGCTCCGGCATTTGTTATTATGCACACGTTAACATAAAACGTTAATCAAGGGAGACCTTACGTGCCCGGCAACATCCTGGATGTGGCCCGCCAGGCGGGTGTCAGCCATACGACCGTGTCGCGCATCCTGCGCAATGCCGACGGGTTTTCCTACGCGCCGGGCACGCGCCGGAAAGTGCTGGCGGCCGCCAGGGATCTGGGCTATGTCCCCAATGCGGCTGCCCGGTTCATGCGTCTCAAAAAAACCCGGCTGATCGGCATCACCACCCAGCCGCAAAACGCCTATGCCACTTACAGCCTGATTGAAAAATTGTCGCTGCGCATCCGGGAACTGGGATATACGCCGGTCTTGGTGGACTTGAACGCGTCCGCCCCTGCCGCCGGCGGGTTCCTGGATGTGACTCACCTGGCGGGCGCAATCTGCATGTATGCCAAACACGAGCGCGAACTGGCCGCCCGCTCTGCCGGATTCCCGCGGGGGCTGCCGCTGGTCACCATCCGGCGCCAGGTGACGGCGGGCCCCGGTGTCCGCATGGTGACTACGGACAATGTCAGCGGGCTGACCCAGGCCTTCCGGCACCTGTACGACCTGGGACACCGCCGCATCGGTTTCCTGGGCTACAGCGAATCTGATCCCGGCCGCCAGGCCGCTTACCCCGTCCTCTGCCGGCAATACGGCCTGGCGCCCCGCTGGTTTTCCGTGCCGGTCCGCCCCGAAAACAATCCGTTTGCCAGCGCCGTGCATATGGCGCGCGCGGTATCCGGCCGGCGGGGCGGGGTGACCGCCCTCTTGTGCGAGGATGACGAATTCGCCGCCGGCGCCATCGCCGGCCTGGACGATTTGGGGCTTAAGGTTCCCGGGGATGTTTCGGTGGTGGGCTTCGACGATTTGCCGTTAGCCGCCGCCGTGCGCCCCCGTTTGACCACCGTCGGCGTGAAGATGAACGAAAAAGCCGATGCCGCCGCGCGGCTGCTGGTGGCCTGGATCGAAGGCAATGACGTCCAGCGCGAGCTGCTGCCCGCATCCATCGTGCTGGAAGCCGCCTTGATTATCCGTGATTCGACCGCTCAACCGCCTGCCAGGAACCATACCCATGCAAAATAATGCCGATCAAATCCGCCTGCTTCCCGCGCCGAAATCGCTGCGTCTCAAGGATGGTTTCCTGGACGTCCGCGTCCTGAAGGAGGCGGCTGTCCCGGAAAATGCCGCCGGCAGCCGGTGGGATGCATTGTGCGCCGCCTTGCGCATTCAGCCGCGGTGCCGGCCGGCGCCGGACGGCCGCCTGGCGCTGGGGCAGGCCGCCGGCGCGGCTGCTTGGCCCGGTGAGATGCCGGTTCCGGCGGCGTGCCGTCCGGAGGCTTATGCGCTGCGGATTGAGCGGGACGGGGGGGCCGTCGCCGCGGAGCCGGCCGCCGGGTTCGCGCATGCCTTCCGCACTTTATTGCAACTGGCGGAAAGCTGCGGCGGACGTTTACCCTGCGCCGAAATTGCGGATTATCCGGATATCGCCCTGCGTGGCTACCACCTGGATTGCAAGGGCGGCCTGCCGTCGCTGGAGGGTTTGAACGACTTTACCGACCGGCTGATCCGCTGGAAAATCAACGCGCTGCTGCTGGAGGATGAAGACCGGTTTCCGTTCCGTTTTGCCCCCGAAATCACGCTGCCAGGTTCGCCTGCGCTGAAGGAATGGGATGCCTTCCTGCGGCATTGCCGGGCCGCGGGCATGACCGTCATCCCGCTGGTGCAGACGCACGGCCACTTGAATTACGTCCTGAAACACGACCGGTTTGCGGCGTTGCGCGAGGGCGAG
>JAXGSX010000241.1:0-5604 GCA_040775225.1 Kiritimatiellia bacterium
CGTAGATTCCGCCGCCCGCGAGCACCGCCTCGTTTCCGTTCACCGCGCAAACCAGCGCTGTCGCGCTGTTGAGCCAGAGGCCGCCGCCGTAAGCGGTGCTGCTGTTATCCGCAATCACGCAATTGGAAATCCCGCTTCCGGCGTCGGCGGCCACGCCGCCGCCATAGCCGGCGCCGGCGGCCATAGTCACATTGCCGCTCACCAGGCAATCCGCCAGTTGATCCAGGTTGTACACGCCGCCGCCATAAGTGTTGGCCGTGTTCCTGACGATATCGCAATTCCGCACCAGGCCGTTTTCGATATAAACGCCGCCGCCTTTTTTATCGGCGGCCATATAGCCGTAAGCGTATCCATTGCTGATGGTGAAGCCATCCAGCACACCGCCCGACTGGATTTTCACGCAGCGGTTGGAAACGGGCTTGCCTTCATAAAAATCGCCGTCCAGAACGGTCTGCGCGCGGCCCGCCAGGCTGGACACCACGATCGCCTTGTTGATGATGACCTGATTGGTCAACCGGTACCACCCGTTGGAAACCAGCACCAGGTCGCCGGCAAAAGCCGCGCCGATGGCGTCCTGAATATTGGTGGCGGCGCTGGGCCAGCTTGCATAAGGCGCGCTGTGCCCGCCGTCCAACGAGACATACACCGTCTGCCCGGAAGAAGCCGGACGCGCCGCGGCCAATCCGCAAACAACCATTACCGCCAGCCAATGCTTGATGTGATGCTGCATGTTTGGTCCTCCTTGGCCGGCCATGCGCCGGTCAGTCATAGGTGAACGGGCCCGGCTGGTCGCCTTCCTCGAACTGAATGGCATCCAGCCAGACCGATCCCCCGTCATACTGGTTAATTTTAAACGTCAATAAATTGCGCCGGCCCGGCCAGGCCGCCGGGAGCGTGCCGGCCACCCAGTAGCGTTCCCACTCCGTCGTCAATTGAAATTTCCCCGGCCAGAGCCCCGCCACTTGAATGGATTGGCCATCCCTGCTGGCGCGCGCGTAAAACGACAGCACGTAAGGCCGGTTGGCGGCGCCGGTCGGGCCGAAGAAGCAATACGCCCCGCTGGCGGAGGGGCTGTCCATCCGCAGGGCAAACCGCCCTTCCCGGGGGTTGCCGGCATCCAATTCCCAGGCGCAGCCTGGTTGGCCGATCCGCGGACCTTTGAACCAGCCACGGATATAATCCGGCCAACCCGGCAATGCGGCTTCTTCCAAGCCCGGATTGAGGAACAGATTGGTTTTCCCAATGCGGCCCGCCGGATCATATTCCTCGAAAATATTTTCCTGATCGGGATGCGGCGTAATCGCCACCCGGATGCCGACAGCGGCGGCTGAGCCGGAACTATCCGCGGGGCACACTCCCAGCGCATAAGCGCGCGCGCCGTATCCTTCAATCAGGTCGGCAAAACTGCCGCCGGCCACGGCATACACGTTGCCGGCGAACAGGCGGGTCACGCTGCCCGTCGCGCCCCGGACGGACACGTGAAAGACGGCGTCCACGGGCATATCAACGCTATTGGCGGCCAGCAGCATGTAACCGCCGTCCGGCTGCGCCAGCAAGCGCGCCTGCACCGGCGGAAAATCCGCCACGGGATAATTTTCCGGCAATTGATAACTGACCGACTGCGGCACGTCCGGCGCGGTCAGCCAGGGGGTCAATTTCCGCACCTCGCGGGCCATCTGCGCCAGGCTGTCGAAACTCCATTGGTGCTTGAAGGGATAACAGAAATAAAACAACCCGCGGGCGCCGTGAATCAGCGCCAGGTAGGTCTGACAGGCGTGTTCCTGGGGCAAGGCCACGCGCTTATGGACGGCGCCGGCTATTTCGCCGTTCAAGACCACCGCGTTGGCCTTCCGCAGGCGCAGGCTGCGCCGGCGCAGGACTTCCGTCCACCTGGCCACGCGGTTGGGCGAGGCGTAAATGCCCTTCCGCTTGTGCCCGGGCGCCACGTAAATATCGGCGGCCATGACGTCGCACCAAGCGGTGTTTTCATCGCCTTCCTGGAATTTTTCGTTATAGAGGAGCAAGCAGGGATGATATCCATCGGCGGCATTCAGCGCGGCATAGGTCCGGCGGCCGGCCGGATTCATGTCCAGGGTGGCGGTATAACATGGCTCGTCATACAGGTAATAGCCCATGGCCGCCGGATGCTCGCGGATGACGGCGGCCTTGAGCAGCGCGTGCGGCAGATTGGTGCGGATGAAATCGCCGTACAGCCGCTCCCGTTCCGGCCGGGGCAAGGCGGCATCGCGTGTCAGCCGCCCGCGGTAATTCAACTCGTTGCTTTCGAATAATTGATCAATATATGACAGCATCGCCAAGCCATGGCGCTGCGCCATGTCCAGGTTATCCCGCACGTCGTCGGTTGACAGGTGGCGGCCGGCCATCCAGGAGACAACCGCGTTGCAGCCGGCCGCCGCCAGTTCCTGCATCGCCGCCTCGTGCCCGGGAATATGCTTCCACCCGAAATACACGCCAAACGGGAAAAAAGGCCGGCCATTGTTCAACCAGCCGCCATTGACCTGGTCAATCTTCCATTCCCGGCCCGGGTGAGGCGCGCGCTTGATGACCACCGTTTCCCGGGCGGCCAGCAATTCCCCGCCCGCCGCCTGCGCGCAAGCCACCAGCAGCGTGTGCGCGCCCGCGGGCAATGACTGCAAGTCCACAACGACCGCGCCGTGTCCGGCGGGATTGGAGGAGCCGGCCAGCACGCGCCCGCCTCCGTCCCGCACTTCCAGGCCAATCCCCTCCAGGTCATCCGGAGCAAGGTTAAAGGCGTAGTGCAGCCGCGCCGCGGGTTCAATCGTATAATAATTACGGCCGGGATAAACCGTAAACGCCTGCCAATCACTCTCGGTTCCTATCTCCTCCGATTGCCAGACCTCGTTCGTGTCCGCGCCGCACAAAACCAGCCTTGCCGAACGGTTTTCCAGGCGCGCGACCGGCATGCGCAATTCCATAACGTTGGTTTCCCCGCCGCGCAAGTCAAGCGCGGCGCGCACGACGCGCGCCGGCGCGCCCGGCGGCCATCGGAAAGGTAGGGCGCGCTCTCCGAGCGCGCCGCGCCCGACATGCGCGGGCGCGCCTGGCGGCTGGTCAATCAAGGCCAGTTCCGCGCGGCCCGCCGCCGGGCCGTAGGCCTGCATTTCCACGCGCACGCCGTAGGCAAATGTCCGGCCATCGCGCACATAACCCGTCATCACGGCGCGTTCCAGGCGGGGCAGGAAAGGCGCGCTGAACTCCGCTTTGTCCAGGCCCTGCACCGGCACGAACGCCAAAGGTTCCCGCCACCAGGCCGGGCCGGTGGGCGCCCACCCGAACACATGCCGGGTTTCGCCGACTTGGATATTGGCGTCATCGAGCATGGGCGCAAATACATGAATCAACAGGTTCATCCGCGCCCGGGACAGATCGCCGGCTTCCGTGATCAGGCGCCAGGGCAGCGCCAGTTCGGCGGTCCAGCCGTTGCTGCCGATTTGCACGGCCGAACGCCAGGGGATGTTCCAGTCGTCGCGCGGACCGTTGCGGTCCTGCCGCCGGTCGCCGCGCACGTTATGCGCGCTCAAGCGGAACCAGTACCACAATTTGCCGTCCGTGCCCGGATCGAAGGCCAACTTGACGCAGTCTTCCCTTTGGACCGGGCCATCGTGCCGGTCTTCCCGGGGCAGAATCCATTGGGGGGCCGGATGCGCCACTTCGAAGGCCGCGTAAAGCCATGCGCCATCCCGCGCGATATACGCCCGATGCGGATGCGGCAGCTCGATGAGGCCGCCGTCCAGCAAATGGAAATTGGTGACAACCGCCGCTTGGGACCAGCATCTGTCATCCAGGCGGCCGTCCAGCCGGGGCGGTGTTTCAATGAGCGGCGCCTGTGCCGCCGGCGCCCGGGGCGCGGTTTCCGTTCCGGACGCGACAGGCCGCGCGAGGCAGGCCAGCAACAAACCGCAGCCGATTAATTTGCGCATGATGAAGCTCCGTGGCGGGCATGAATGTAAATCTGCGCCCACCCGCAGGATACCATACTCGCGTCCCAGGCCCATAGCCACGCGTCATAATATCCCGCCGCCAGCGGCGCTTGTCAACAGCGCAAAGCACCAACCCGCGCGGATTGGCCCAATTAAACTGGTAATATATTATGCTGCAAATATTTTATCATTATGTTAGATTTAAGCCACTTTATTGTTCAGCAGCTTGTACGGAGGCATGCCCCATGGCGCGCAATCCAGGCGAACCGCATTACCGCCGGATCATGGCGGCCTTGATGACCCGCCTGAATCAACCGGCGCTGAAAGGCGAACGACTGCTGTCCGAGCGGGCGCTGGCCGCGCGCTTTAAAGTCGCGCGCAACACCGCGGCGCGCGCCTGCCGCGAATTGTGCGCCCAGGGCTATCTGAACCGGCGGCGGGGCTCGGGAACCTACCGCGCCCGCGCCACTTGTCCGGCGATCCTGGCCTGGGGCTATCACATCTCACGCCCGCCCTTCAACGTTTTTTTCGAAGGCCTGCAATACGCGCTGGCGCGCGAGGGTTACAGCCTGGCCGTCCGCGATTTCGGGGTGGACGGCGGCAAACTGCCGGAACTCATCCGCGATCCCATCCTGCCCAAAGCCCGGGCGATTTGCTGGCTGGCGCCCAGTTATCCGGAAGCCTTGGCGCGCGCCGCCGATCTGCGCCGGAAACTGCCGGCGGACATGCCGCTGGTGCTGGTAAACGACCTGCTGGGATGTGAACTGCACGGCCGGCAGCGCGTGGACCTGGCGCATTTCGACTTTGCCGCGGCCGCCCGGCAACTTGTCGAACGGCTGGCGGAGCTGGGGCGCCAGCATCCGCTGCTGATCCGGCGCACCTACCTGGACGCCCGTGATGCCAGCGAACAAATCCGCATCGGCTTCATCGCCGGTTTGGCGGAGCGGGGAATTCCGGATGCAGGGAGCCATGTCGTCAACTGGAACCCGGAAGCGCCCGGCGGGCTGGGCGTCCTGCTCCGTCCCCCGTATGCGGCCGCCGGCTGGCGGCCGGATGCCATCCTCCTGCCCTGGGGGTTCACTGCCGCCTTTTTGCGGCACTGCCGGAAACAAGGGCACCCCATCCCGAAAACCATGCCGGTCATCGGATTCGGCCAGAACAAAGGCCGGTTCCGGTTGCCCATGAATTACCGCGGCCTGGCCGAGGTGTGCGCGGAGCTGTTGATTTCCCGCGCGCTTCAACCCGCGCGCGGCAACCGGCATGCCATCGTGCCCATGCCGGTCATGATTTCCAGGACCGGTGCAATCCAATAACCATCCCCGCGCTGTTCGCCGGTTCAATGGCGCATTTCCAGCACCACGCCCAGCGTCCGGTCGGGATGGTCAATCAACATGTCCGCCGCCTGCCCCACCTGCGCGAGCGGCAGCCGGTGCGTGATCATCGGCTCCACCAGCAGCCGCTTTTCCGACAGCAGCGCCGTGATTTCCCGCAGGTTGCGCTCGGTGGTGAACTGGACGAAGGCCGCCGGGTAATCCCGGCCATATTCATAGGCCTCATCATGATAGCCCGGGCCCGTCCGGGCGGAGGAAAGCACATCCAGGTTGCCCATGCCGGCGCCGCCCCGGACCGCAAACGTGCACCC
>JAXGSX010000242.1:0-5593 GCA_040775225.1 Kiritimatiellia bacterium
AAACAGGCGAACAGCAGGATCATGGCCGACAGCCAGCAGACGGCAAACGGCAGCGCCGCGCGCCAGACCGCCAGGGAACGCGCCGCGGGATACCGCGCCAGCCAGGGTGTCATGGCCAGGCCGCACGCCAGGTAGCTTAAAACCGCGCCAAAAAACGCGCCGCGTAAATTATCCAATCCCGTAGCATGAACCAGGCGGACAATGGACAGGTCCGACAAGGAGTAACCGATGATCGCCACCGCCACCGCCAGCAAGCCGCGGACCGGCAGCCGCCCTCCCGCTTGATGCAGCGTGAACACACCCGCCGCGGCCAGCAGGACCGCCGCCCATTGGGCGGCTGACAGCCAGGCGCCGGCGAATGATGCCAGCAATGCCAGCAACAGGATTTTGGCCCCCAGCAAAGGCGCCAGCCGCGAAGCGTCCATGAGCTGCAGGGCGCGGAACCATGCCAGTTGGCCGGCCAGGTAAAATCCGCTGGCGCTCAGCGTCCATAACGCCACGCCGCCGTCCAGGCGCGCGCCCGGAACATACGCCCAGGGCAGCAGCGCCAGACACATCAGCGCCATCATCGCATGCGACACCGCCAGCAACAGCCAGGGCGGATAACCGGCCCGGCGCAGGAATGCGCGGGAATATATGTAGGACAAGGATTGCAGGGCGGCGGCGCCCAATCCGAAGAGAATACCCATCATGACAATCATCCATGGCCGGCGTTCAGCCATCCACCGGGTATTAACCGGCCGAAATGTTTACGACACGCCAGGCACGGCGCATCCGTCGGCAAACCTACCGCCCGCCGCCGGCAAAGTCAATGGGAATGACATCGGCGACCCGGAGTCACCGGCCGGCGCCCAATCGTTTTCTATTGACAAGGCCCGGGCGTTGCGCTTATTTTAACACCATATAAATCTTTTATTCATATCATGAAATTACTACCAGCCGCGGGCGGCCGCCGCAAAGGCTAATTTGATCGGCGGCAGGGGGCAATATGTTTGAATTGACGGATAAAAAGGCGCTGGTTACCGGCGCCTCGCGCGGCCTGGGCGCCGGCATCGCCCGCGCCCTGGCGGAAGCCGGCGCGGATGTAGCGGTAAATTTCCGCGGCAACCGGCAGGACGCCGGAAAAGTCAGCGCGGCGATCACGGCCATGGGCCGCCGGGCATTGACGCTGCAGGCCGATGTTTCCGCGCCGGCTGACGTCCAAATGCTGTTTGCGGAAACTATGCGTGAATTCGGGCGGTTGGACATCCTGGTCAATAATGCCGGCACCACCAAGGCCCAGGATATTTTTGATACGACGCTTGATAACTGGGATAAAATAATAAAAACCAATCTCACCAGCCTGTTTCTCTGTTCGAAGGCGGCAATGGAAATCATGCGGGATCAGAAATCCGGGCGCATCATCAACATCAGTTCGATTGTCGGCCAGCGCGGCGCGCTGTTCGGCCATGTGCATTATGCCGCCACCAAGAGCGGAATCATCGGCTTCACCAAGACCCTGGCGCGCACCGCCGCGCCGTTCAACATCACGGTCAATGCCATAGCGCCCGGCATCATCGAAACCGAATTGCTGCTGCAAACCCATGGCGAGGCGGAAGTGAAAAAACTTGCCGCTTCCGTGCCGCTGGGCCTGGGCGCCTGCCGGGACGTCGGGCTGGCGGCGGTGTTCCTGGCCGGGGAAGGCGGCCGCTACGTCACCGGCGCCACCCTGGACGTCAACGGCGGGATGAATTTCCGATGACGCGGCGCCGGGAGGCGCCGTGTCATATCCTGCGGGAGAATGTCTGCTGAATTGGCCCGCGAATGGAGGCGAACGCGAAGAATAACACCATGAAAAAAGCCGTATTGCCGGATTACTTTACCGTGGATTACGTGCGGGTGTTCGATGAGGTAAAATGAAAATTACAAGCATTCAGACATTCCTGTGTCATGCCTACCGCACCAACTGGGTATTCGTGAAAGTGCTGACCGACGCCGGCCTGCATGGCATCGGGGAAGCCACCCTGGAATCCCGTGGAATGAATCGGTGGTCTTTACGGAAGGCGCCATGCGGATACCGGATGCGCCGGGGCTCGGCTTGGAGCTTAACGAAGCCGCGCTCGCCGCGCACCCGTTCGAGCCGCGGGAATTGCGGCATTATGCCGGCACCCTGACCGATATCCGGCCGCCGGATGAGACGGGATACGCCGCCGCCGAGGTTATGCCGGACCGGGAACCGCCTTTATGATCAAAGTTGTCGCCAAAACTTTCGCCGTGCTGGAATTCGCCGCCGCGCACGCCGGCCGGCCGGTGCTGCCCGGCGAGACGGCCGCAGCCCTGCATTTGAACCAGGCCACTACCGTCAGGATCATGCGCGACTTGCTCGAACTGGGGTATCTTGCGCAGATTTCGCGCAACAAGGGATATGTGCTCGGTCCCATGGCGCGCGGGGTTTTCGAGCGGAACCATTACCGCGCCAACCTGATCCGGATGGCGGCGCCGGCGGTGAAAGACTGCGCGGCACAGATCGGCGAGTCGGTGGTGCTGGCGGTCATGCAAGGCGCGCGCCGCTACGTGCTCCTGCACGAAAACCGCAACCCGGCCTTGAACATTGATGTCAGCGCGCTTTATTATGACGACCTTTATCTCACCGCCACCGGGCGCGTGCTGCTGGCGCATGCCAACGCCGCGGATTTGAATGCGGTTATCAACAAATTGCATTTGCCAGATACCAAAGTCTGGCCGGAAGCCGTAACCGCGCCGGGCATGAACCGCGAACTGCGCAGGATCCGCCAGGATGGCTTCGTCTTCTTCCGCAGCGGCCAAACCGGCTTGCAGATCATGGCCGCCCCGATCTGGGAAGCGGACAAATGCCTGGCCGCCCTGGGCGCTTCTTTTCCGGCCGCCAGCGGCGCCAGGGCGAAGCATAACCGGACCCTGGCGGCCGTCCGGACCGCCGCCGCCAAAATTACGCAAAAGCTCGCTGTCATCCGCACGGCAGGATAGGAGACTTATGGAACACAAACACATCATTCCCGCCCCGCGCCATGCGGCATGGCGGAAGGAAACGGTATCGGCCCATGACTATGCCCTCAGGCCGGAAGATTTCAACGTTGCCGGTCGGGAATTGCTGGACTTGTTCCGGGCGGTATTTCCCGCCCCAACCGCGAAACAGCCGGCGCGCGTAACGCTGGACGCCGCGTTGCCGAAAGAAGGATATACGCTGGACATCCAGCCGACAGGCGTGGCGATCCGGGCCAAAACCGCGCGCGGCCTGTATTATGCGTATCAGACGCTTAACCAGATTCGCGATGGCGACCGCCTGCCATGCGGGACCGTCGCCGATGAACCGGCGCTGGCTTTGCGCGGCTTCCAGTTATCGCCGCACAATATGCGCCAGATGACGGCCGCGGATATTCGCCGGTTGATCCGCGCCGCCGGCAAGTTCAAGCTGAATACGATTTTGATCAAGTATAACGATCGGTTTCCGTATCAACGCCATCCGGCCGTTGTCTCCGGCAACGCTTTCACCATGGCGGAAATCGCGGAATTCGTGGCATTGGCCCGGCAAAATCAGATTGAACTCATTCCGATGGTGCAGAGTCTGAGCCATCTGGGTTTCGTTTTGCGGCATGCGCCCTATGACCGCCTGCGCGAAGGGAACCGGCCGGAACCGCTGCGGCGGGAGCAGCTTTGTCCAGCCAAACCCGAATCGCTGGCGCTGAACATTGAATTGGCGGATGAAGTGCGCGCGGCCCATCCCGGCGGCCGCTATTTTCATCTGGGCGGGGACGAAGCGCGCAACCTGGGCGAATGCCCGGCTTGCGCGGCAGTCGCGGCGCAGGAGGGGCCGGAAGGCGTTTATCTGCGGTTTATTAATAAAATGTGCGACTGGGTGCGGCAGCAGGGCCTGACGCCGGCCTTGTGGGATGACATGCTTTGCCGTTATCCCGCCGTCATTGACCGGCTTGACCGTTCGACCATGATTATGTACTGGGACTACTGGACTACCTCCGTCAAAAGTCCCATCGTCGTCGCGCGCGCATCCGGCAAGGGCGTGGTGTACGACCGGCGTTGGAACGACGAGTGGGCGGCGGAACGCAGCGACCTCGATAAAACCGTCATGGCGCATTTCGCCCGGCCGTTGGACCTGGCGCGGGATTTGACGCCGGAATACCTGCGCCGGTTCCGCCCGTACCTGGGCTCCGATTTCCCGAAATATATGACGGGGTTTCCCTATCTCCGGTTTTTCCAGGATCAAGGATTCCAGGTGATCGGCGCCCCTACCACGCTGGGCAACCGCATGGACGACACCTTCGGCCTGCCCAATTACGCGCGGTTTCTGGGCAATATCCGCGCCTTCACCGAACGCTGCATTGCGGAACGCGCCCGCGGAGTCTTGACCACGGCCTGGTATGATTTTCCGCCGGAAATCCTGGACCTGGGACTCATGGCCACCGCGCAATATGCCTGGGCGGGGGTAGGCTGATGCCAACGGCCGGCCCGGAACGTTATTGGCCGGGGATGCATGGGAGATTTTAGCGTCTGCGCCGATTGCACAACTTACATTTTGAAAGAATTCAGCAGTCAGGAGTCAGAATGCACCCCCACCAGCAACAAGCCTTGCGGTTCGTGAAGGAAGAAACGCAATTCCATCTGGGCGGATTACCGACCGAGCAGCCCCACCCCGCCACCCGCGGTTTGGCGGAAATCACCGCCCGCAACACCGCCGCCGGGATTGCCATGCTGCTGCGAGTGGATGAGGATGTAGTTAATGCCGCGCGGCGCATTTTTGCCTCGGCTGAATATGCTTTGCTGGAAGATGCCTTATTGTCGGCGCTGGCCGCCGGCCGTCGCATTGTTTTCAGCGGCTGCGGCGCCACCGGCCGCCTGAGCATTTTACTCGAAGCCGCCTACCGCGCCTTCTGGCGCCAGGCAGTTGCGGAGCATGCCGGATTGGAGTCAATGCCGGCCTGCCGGCGGGCGTCGGAATCCGTCTCCAGCATCATGACCGGCGGCGACTACGCCTTGATCCGCTCGGTCGAGTCATTCGAAGACTATATGAGTTTCGGACGGCAGCAGGTGATCGAGGCCGGGCTCGGCCCCGGTGACGTCCTGGTGGCGATTTCCGAAGGCGGCGAGACTTCCTCGGTGATCGGCACGGCCTGGCAGGCGCTGAAAGCCGGAGCTCGGGTGTTTTTCGCGTGTAACAATCCGCTGCCAGTGCTGGCCACACTGGCGGAACGCTCGCGCCGGGTGATCGAGGATGACTGGATCGTCAAGTTGGACCTGTCGTCCGGGCCGATGGCAGTGGCCGGCTCCACGCGCATGCAGGCCACCACCGCCGAATTGCTGGTGATCGGCGCGGCCCTGGAGTCGGCCTTGTGCCGGTTCCTGGCGGCAGTCCGCCCCGGCGCAGCGGCAGCGCCGGCCGCCAGCATGCCTGATCCGGCCGCGGCTTTTGCCGGATTGCTCCGGGAATTGGCCGCGCCGGCCGGCATCGCCGCCATGGCGCGCTGGGCGGAAATGGAGGAGGCGCTGTACCGGAAGGGCGGCGCCATTACTTACTTCGGCGGCGATTTCCTGCTGGACATGTTAACCGACACCACCGAAC
>JAXGSX010000243.1:0-5592 GCA_040775225.1 Kiritimatiellia bacterium
CCAGGGAATTCACCGCCCAGGTCAGGCCCAGGTAATCGCGTCCGCTGAAGGCCACGAGATTGCGCCCATTCCGCCGCGCGCACCGGATTGCGTAACCCTGCGGCCGGTCCGGCGGCGCCGGCATGGCCAGGCCGGCCGGCGCGCCGCCCGCCACGAAAATCGTCGCGCAATCGGCATCCAGCGCATCCACGAATTTATACGCGCCACCGTACTGCGTGATCCGGTTCAGGAGCAAACGCAGCCGCGGATCATCGGCGGCCAGGCCGCCGCCCAGCAGGATGCCGGTATTGGCCAGCGGATAAAACTCCGCGTGATCCGCGGTCTCGCGGGGAAATGGCAATATCTTGCCGGTGTAAAACGGGATCATGTACGGATCGTTCCGCAAGCGGTCCGCCACGGATTCTACCGCGCCTTCCACCGCCGCGCCGGCCGCCGCCGCCATGACCGCCATAACCATCAGCCAAATATGCCCGATTTTCATGGGTCTCCAATTATTATTCAATTACGAGAGAGCAAATTTCACTGTCATCCCATAGATATAATTTATCCCATGGAAACGACGATATTCTTTAAGGAAATGGGAGATTGCTTATAATCTTTGATTCCGGTTTTTTGGCAATGGCATCGTTCCCACCGGGCACACAAAGCAGGGCAATTGTAGCCACAAAAATGACAAGATGCACAAAATCAGATCGTTTGCGATTGCCGCGCCGACCGGCATATGCCGGTCTGGCGGATCGGCTGACACCCTGATACGCGAATCAATTCGGGTATCCGGGTGTCCGCCGATCCATGTCCGCATAGCGGACAGCGCGGCATGCCACTCCATTCCAATAAACTTTCTCTTTTGCTGTTGCCTTTCCTGCTTTGCTTCTGGTGGCCAATCTCCGCCTCTGTCTTACATCATCGCGGCGCATAGCGCCGCTCCTACTCACTTACTCACGCACTTCCTCTGCATCCCTATGTGCATCTTGTGCCTCTTGTGGCTAACCGCTTATCCGGTTCCGTAATAAATAATCCCATCTTCTTTGTGGCTTTGTGAGAGAATCAAGCGGTTTTCTATGGGATGCTACTGACTCGAGAACATTAATAATGCGGCGGGAGCCGGATTCGCCTGATCAATCACCGGGAACGCCGGTGGGCTGAGCCGGGCCGGGCCGGCACGCGTGGACCGCCACGCTGGCGTCATGCCCTTGCCGGATCATGTCCTGCCGGCCATTACCGTCCATATCCGCAAAATACAATCGGACCGTCCGGGGCAGACGCAGGACCTGGTCGAAATTCGCCAGGTCATCCGGGATAGCCCGGCCGGCCTGCGGATGGAAAACACCGGCTTTGCTGGTATCATCCAGAATCACCAGACTGGCAGCGCCGCCGCCGGCCAGTTCGGGCGTGTAAACTGCGCCGCCGCCTTTGACGGTCAGCGAGGGCTGGGCATCCCCGTCGAACCCCGCCGGCTCGTTCTGGTAATAGATGTAGGTCTGGCGGTTCCGGCCGTCGGCTACTACCAGGTCGGGCATGTGGTCGCCATTCAAGTCGGCCACGGCGAATCCGCCGTAAATGCCGCCGGGCGACACCTGGAGTTGCAGGAAATCGCTCAAGTCGTCCGGATTGACGGACAGCGACAATATCGGCCCGTAATAAATCCGCAGGGTATTGTCGTTCCGGCCCGACCCGACGATGTCCATGAATCCGTCGGAATTAACATCCACTGCCAGCGTGCGCCAGGTGTCGTTGATCTTCGGCCCCAGGATATAACCATTTTGCACCGTAAAGTCGCTTTTGGCCGCGGTGAACTTGCGCCAGACCGGCCCGACCAACACATCAAATATTCCGGCATCGTTTAATTTACACACCTGTATATCCGTGACCCGCTGATTGGTGTTAAAAAAACCCCGCTTTTTTTCAGGATCAAACCCGTCCTTGTGAAAAAGGAAGTGAAGACGGGATCCCGCCACCAAACCAATGTCGTTCTTCCCATCCTGATCGAAGTCATGCACGGCCATGCGGAAACAATGCGGGAACGGGATTTTACGGTCCGGCGCCTCCGGCAGCTTGCCCGCCCGGTTGTAAAATACGAGGATTTCCGCCTCCGCTCCGGCTTGGTTGGCGCCGAAGGCATTGGCCAGCATGTCGGGCAATCCGTCGCCATTCAAATCGCCGAAGGCCAGGGAGACCAGCCCGGGGATTTTTTCCGTCCGGCACAGCGGATCGGCATCGAACTGCAACATGCCGGCATACAGAGGGATTGACAACAACCAGGCCAGGACAACCAGGCGCCGGCGGCGCGGGGGAATGATTTTTTTCATGATTTTTGCGCTAACGGATGGAATAGAGCGTGCCCTGGTAAATATGCTCGTAACAGCCCATATCCACCGCCCCGTAACGCACGCGCATCCGCCCGTCCAGATCAACCGTGTCCGCCATCCAGCTTTCCGTCAAGCCGGCATTGATGCACAAATCGCGCGGCGCCAGCCGGAAATCGGCGCCGCTAAAATTCACGAAAGACGGCGCATTGGAGATATTGCCGCCCAGATCGCTGCCGCCGGCCGGCAGCGGCCAGACATTGCAGTTTTTAAACTGCACCGTGCCGGAATAATTGCTAACCGCCCCTTCGGTGACATTGTCGGCAACGATGCAATTGGTGGCCGCGACACCGGCATCCAGGCCGGCCGCGCCGTTGGACGCGATATTGCCGACAACCGTACAATTCACCGGGAAGGCGTACCGCATAGCGCCGGCAGTCCCGGCGGTGTTACTGTAAATCAGGCAGTTATATACCGGATAACTGTTGGCCGGCGTCGTTCCGCCAATGCCGCCGGCATAATCAGCGCTATTGCCATAAAACATGCTGTTGGTGGCATAACAGGTAATCGCCCCGCCGCCGATGGTGCCAGCGCGGTTATACACCACCCGGCACCGCAAAATCTTGGTATTGGATAGTCCGCCGCCGGAGCTGCCGCATTCGTTGTTGCTGAAAACCGAATCCACGCTCAACCCGCTATGATTACCATAGTAAATGCCGCCGCCGCCGTTGACGGCGGTATTCCCGGCAACGAGGCAATTGGAAATAATGTTGCCTGAAGCCATGCCCCCGCCGCTTTTTAACGACCGGTTATTGACAATTCTCGAATCATAAGCGCTGGAGTTATAGGTCCCGCCACCGCCATAAACGGCCCCCGCGCCTACGCCATCCGCCTGGTTGTTGCTGACCACGGAATCGTATAAATAGCCGTATGTAAATCCGCCGCCATTGGCGCGGGCGCCGCAATTTTCGATCACGCAGTTTGACACAAACGGCCAATGCCCCAGGATACCGCCGCCTGATTGCTCATAGGTTATATCGCCATTGGTTTGCGTGTGCCCGTTGCGGATGGTGAAATTGCTGATTTTTGACTGGTAACCTGTCAGGCGCACGGCGCGGACAGCCGCCGGGCCGTTGCCGTTGATGCCGTCCGGATCAGCCGCGCCTTCGATGACCGTATCGGCGGGATTCGTGCTGACGGCGCGCAATTCCAGCACCTTGGTAATCAGCACCCGGTTGGTCAGTGTGTAGGCGCCTTCCGTCCGGCCGCCAACGTTATAAGTGCCGTTCGACACCAAAACCACGTCGCCGGCCGCCGCCGCGTCCACGGCGTCCTGGATATTCGCCGCCGCCGTCGCCCAACTGGTGTAATTCGATGCCGCGCCCGGGTTGTCGAGCACCACGTAATGGGTGTCGGCCGCAAGGAACGACGCACACCCCGCCGTCAATATCAAGCATATTTTACGCATACTCGCTCCTATTGTGAAATCAGGCAATTCCGCAGACATGCTCCATCCTTAACAATTACAATCTAACCCGCCTGCCGCGCGCTTGCCAACTGAAAAATATTGCGTTTTGGTGTAATTTATTGCACCATGCCGCACCATGCAAGCTCCGGACACATCCAGGGCCTGGACCAGTCTCCCGCGGGTGAAAATCATCGGGCGAATGATGTTCGATCCGGTCTGGAGCCAGCGCGTCCATAATCCCCACGGGTTTGAAATCCTGCATGTCCTGCGCGGCCGCATCACCGTCTGTTCCGCGCGCGCGGAGCTGGCCGCCCAGGACGGCGACCTGGTGCTGATCCCTTCCAGCGTCAAGCACCGCGACGCCATCAACGCGCGCGACGACATCGAGGTTTTCTTCTGCAGCATGGACTGGGAACACGAGCGCGATTTCTTCAAGCCCTTCCGCCGCCCGCTGCGCCCCATCCTCATCCCCCTGCGGGAAAACACTCTCCGGCGCCTGCTCGAAGACTTGCGCACGGACACCTCGGACAGTCTGCAGGTTGACCGCGCCATCGCCGGCGCCCGGCTCATGACCCTGCTCATGCTGATTTACCGCCAGCAAACCAACAACCTGCACCCGGTATCATCCCGCGCGGACAACCAGCCCACCCGCCAGCATCTGCTGCTGGAACAGGCCAGGAATTACATAACCCGTCACTACGCCGAGCATCTTTCGCTGGATGCCATTGCGGCGGCTTTGAAAGTCAGCCCGTATTACCTTTCCCGCGTGTTCCGGCAGGAAACCAGATTCACCCTGTTTTCATTCCTGATGGAAGTGCGCATGCAAAAAGCGAAAATGCTGCTGGCCGACGGGCGCCAGACCGTGGCCGAGGCAGCCTACGCCGTGGGGTATGAGGACCCGCACTATTTTTCCAAGGTCTTCCACCGGCTTTACGGCTGTGCGCCCACCGAGTTCCTGGCGCGCCAGCCCCAGGCTGACCTCCGCGCCGGCCGAAAAACGCGGCGCAGAGGGAAATAATGCGAACCGCTGATACCTGGTTGACAAAAATTGACATTAACGCCAGACATGTTTATACTTGAGCCAATTTCAAAAGTCGTCCCCTGCCACCTTGGTTAATAAGAAAGGGCAAAGGCACAAAGGTGCAAAGCCGGTAAAACGCAAGTGGTTGTAAGAGGTTCAGGGGTTCAGCGGTTGAGTGAGGGTCAAGTGTTCGCCAACCTTCCAACCTTCAACCTCAAACAACCGTTGAACCTGATTCAACCTCTGGCAACCTCCAACCTCAGCGTTTTGCATAACCTTGGTCTCCGGCGGGCTTGTCCGCCTCAGGTGGAACAAGCCCGCCGGGGGACTTTTGAAATTGGCTCTTATACCTGAATTTTGCGAGCCTCTTTCAAATCCGGCTCTGTGGTAATCCCCTGTATCTTCTATGTAACTTTGTGAGAGAACAAATCAGTTTTCAATGAGATGCTACTTAAATCGTCTTGAATGAATACCACACCGCCAACCCTCAACCCGGCGCCGCCGCCCAAGGCGGCGGTCATCGGATTCACGCTGGAGCTTTACAGCCGGAAATTCCCGGGCTACATGGACCGCCTGCGCGCGCAACTCGACCGGTTCTGCACCGCCATCCAGGAACACGCCGGCATCGCCTGCGTATCCGGCGACCTTTGCTTCACTTCAGAACAGGCGGCGGCGCAGGTTGCCGCCGCGGAAAAAAACCAGGCCGATGCCATCCTGCTGATCCCGCTTTCATACGCCTGCAGCGGCGTGATCGCGCCGGTCCTGAAACAAACCAGCCTGCCGCTGGTCATCTGGAA
>JAXGSX010000244.1:0-5536 GCA_040775225.1 Kiritimatiellia bacterium
AGGATGGCTTGCGCGCGGGCCCGGTCGGTTGCCAGGTTCTGCAGTCCCGCCTCCAAAACCGACATAGCCTCGGCAGATTGGCCCTGCTGCTGCAAACGCCGGGCGGCATAAGCAGCCAGCCGGGCCCGGGCGATCATGTGCCACAAGGGCATGCGCCGGTAGAGCGTCATGAACGATTTGCGCAGGTATTTATCCAGCGTATCCAGGTGCGGCAGGGCGGATGCAAGCGCGGTCATGGCTTGCCGGGTGGCCGCCACCTGCGCGGCCATGCGTTCCGGACTGTCAACCAGGTCCGGCGCCACAGCCATACCGGGCGTGTCTTCGGGTTTTTTGGTGGGATCGAGATCGGCGGCGCCCCGGCGCCGGTATTTATTGGCCAGATACATGCCCTGGCCGGGGTCCTGAATATACACCGGCAAAACGCCCGCCTGGTAAACCGGCGCGATCCGGTCGCCGACTTCCTGCCCGTAAAGCGCGCGGCAGGCGCGCGGCACCCAGTCCTCAATGATTTCCTTCGGACCGGTGTGGTCCTTGTCCATGTCATAATACAAGCCGGTAAAAACCTCGGCGCCGGGCGCGTCGGTGTTCCATGAAAACTCCACGTCGCAGAGGTTGTTCATCCAGATTTCCCGCCGGGAATGCCCGCCGGTCAGCATGAAAACATCCCGCGGATTGCCGATATAGTTGCTCTTGTTGTAGCGATGCCAGGTGCCGAAATAACCGCAAGCGTTGATGCTGTGGGCATAGATGGCGACCGGGCGGCCCTGGAAAAGCGCGCGGTACCGGGCCATCAGGGCGGGCTGATCCAGCCAGACGATGGGCACGGCCAGCGGATCGAGTTCCGCATGCAGTTGCCCCCAGTAATCCACCGTGTTTTGCTTGTAAGTTTGCGCATCCACCCCCTTGGTCGCGCGGGCGGGATTGACGCAGGCGGCTACGTACGGATAGACGGCGATCTCGAACATCAACTCCGGACACTGGGCGCGGATAAGCTCCGCCCAGAGATTGAACTGATGGGCGCTGGCCTTCCAGCGTTCGTCGTCCGCCCACAGTTTTCTGCATGCCGGACAGCGCTTGCTCCACAACTCCGGGTCGTAGTCGCCCCCGCCGTCCACGGGGTGCAGGAAGAGCGCCTTGAAATTTCCCAGGCGGCAGATTTCCAGAACGTCCTGGATGCGCTTCCGGGCCAGATCGTCGCGCGACCAGCAGAACAGGTTGCCGCCCGGATCGCGGACGCAATCCCAATCCTTTCCCAGCGGTTCCTCCGCCTTGACGTTGACGCTGGCCACGCAGGTGAAGATGCTGTCCAGCACCGGGTAAAACCCGCGTTCAACGGCATAGTCGTTGACCGCCCGGTAGAAACCCATGACTTTCCGCTTCTTTTCCGCCCCGTCCGGCCCCTGGAACGCTGCCGCCGGATTGCGCAGCGCCAGGTAATCGCTGATCCGGTTGATCTTGAAGCGCATCAGCCGGTCAATACCGGCCTGGTAAGCCGCCAGGCGCGCGGCGTCCCCGGTTTCACCGGCCGCCAGCAACCCCAAACCCCGGTCCACGCTCATGCCCTCGCGGTAACGGTAATCGGGCTTGTCGTAAACCCGGGCGGCATGAATGCCAACCTTCCCGGTTGCCGACGCCGTCAGCATCTGGCATAGCGTCATGGCGCCATACAACGCTCCGACATTGTCGCTGCCGATGATTGCCAGGCGGTTGGAGGCGGTGTGAATGATGTATCCCTGGGGGCCGGGATCGGCGCTGGAGATTTTCAAATCAAACTCGCGCGCCAGGCGCAGCGCCGCGGGATCATCCGCCGCCAACACGTAAATGCCGGCGGCATCCGCCGCCGCGGCATTGGCGATGGCGCCGGGCGTTCCACCCAGTTCGCGGATGCGGCCGGCCAGTTCCCGGACGGCTATCTCGCACTGCCGGTTGTCCGGCTCCATGAAAAGCGGCGCTCCCGCGGCATCGAACCAGCCGCCCGACGCCTCATACTGCTTGGGCATGGGAACCAAGTCCGGTTGCCCGGCATGGGCCGGCATTGCTGGTGCGCCGGCCATCAGCAACATGACGCCGAACAGCCGAAAGGCGTATCGAGCCTTTTGCATAAACACGGTTCCTTTCTTGAATCGCTTTTCAGAAATTATGACCGTTCCGCCAGCACGGCCTTCAAGATGCGCGGCACGTCCGGATAAAGCGCCTTGAATGTTCCATCGCTTTGGCCTTGAACGACAAACGAACTTTCATAAACAATGAACCCCGCCTGGCCCAAGGCGCGGGATTGCCGCAGATACCGCCGCAACATTTCCTGCCACCGTTTACGGTAGGTCACGGCTCTGATGTATTTGCGGAAATACATCGGCACGGGCCGCCGCTTCGCCGCGGCGGCGATTTGGCGGTAAAAATGCGACGGATAATCCGTCATCAGGGTGATCTCATCCGCCAGCCCTTCCCGCAGCCAGCGTTCCCACTCGAACTGGATGGGAAAATAATCGGCGGCGATTTCCCCCCGGCCAAGATGAAGTTGAACCCGCCGCCCGCGCCGCCGGATCAAGGCGGCGGCCGCCTTGATGAATTCCGTATAGCGCTCGCCCAGGATTTGCCGGCACCGGGCGGCATCGCCGGCGCGCCGTCCGGGCGCGCGCCCGTAGCGCCGGACAAACTCATCCCGCACCGGCGGCTCAAACCCGTAATTTTCCCATTCCAGGCTGCGGTTATGATTGCCCACGCGCAAATCAACGCCATCCACCCCCGCATCCAGGCATTCCCCGACATGGCGCAGCCAAAGCCGCCGCACCTCCGGATAGGCCGGCGAAAGCGCGCCGGTGACATAGCGTTCCTTGCCCTTGACCAGCGCGAGAAACCCCTTTTCGTTGTCAACAGAGTAGCGCGTGGCGCTTAAAAAATTCCGCCGCGCGGCATTATGCCAGTTGAAAATATAGCCGTGCGGCCACATATTGGAACGCGCCGCGCTGCCGGCCTTCGTGTTTTTCCAGAGTTGCAAACGTTCCGCCCGAGAATAAAGCCCGTAGGTAAACGGCAGGGGTTGGCCCTGCTTGTCCAGCACGGTCACAAGCTTGTCCAAACTGTTGCTGAAGGATTTGGCGCCGCCGCGGCAAGGCGCGCGGATGGCCACATACGGCTCGTTGATCCGCAGGCCGGCCAGGCGGATGGTCTGTCCGGCCGGACCGGAAGACTTATGGATTTCAATCGGCCCCCGGTAAGGACGATAGCGATTGTTGTCCCGGCTGACCTCCAGGGAAATAGCCGCCGGATTCAAGCGGCTTTGCCGATCCGACCGCAATACAATGGCGCCGATCCGGCGCCGCTCCAAATCCGCCGGCACATCATTCCACCGCCTCTGGATGCGCAAAGCCGCGTTTTTTACCAGGCTGGTGGCGGCCCAGTGGACGCGGCCGCTCAGCGAATCCAACCGGCCATACCGCCGGGCCGGGAGAGTTCCGGCGGGATAAGTCTCGTCAAACCCCATGTCAAACGGCTTGTACACGGCGTAGATTTCCATGCCTAATGCATGCGCTATTTCCACGGCCACGGGCAGAAATTCGCCCAGCCGACGGCGGGTAACCGCATAATTCCAGGAAATGGCCTGCGTCGGCACGCATTCCCACAGGCGTTCGCAGTGCTTCCATGTATAAATCCAGTAAATCCGTTCCACACCCCAACTCCGATACAGACGGAACAGGGCTTCCAGTGACTGGCGGGTAAAAGCCGTGGCGATCAGGTCATCCGGGAAATCAAAACACAGGAACAGGCGATATTTTTGCGTGGACACCGGCCGGGCTTTCAAGGTTTTCATTTCCCCTCCATCCAGAACGCCAGGTTGGCGAAGAATTCGCGGTACATCGCCATGGGACTCTGCAGCCCCGCCAGGCCGCGCACATTGATGCCCAGGCAAAGGCATTGCCCGTCGCCGTAATCATGGATGGCCGCCGCGGCTTGCGGCGCGGACTCCACTCCTTCCGCCGGATCCGGCCGCGCTTCCATGACGAGCTGCGCCCCGGCCAGGTTATAACATGCAGTCTGGCGCAAGGGCTCAAAATCCGCATGGCAGAGCGCCTCCACGGGCGTGAATTCCGGCGGCAGCAGTTCGGACAATACGCCCTGCCCCGGCGGGAACCGGACGGCCGACGCCAGCAGCCGGCCGGCATCCTCCACGCCGCCCACCGTCCGCCAGAAATCCGCCGCCGCCTGGCGCGCTGCCGGGCCGGCCTCCAACTCCCAGCGATTTTCACCGAGCGCGCCCAGCAGTGTCCCGGCATGCTGGTCGCGGACCAGCTTGCCGCCGCCGCGGACGTAGTCCGCCAGGTTATCCAACTGGGACCGGGTCAGCGCATGGCGGGTGGACGGCATGACCAGGCAGCGGTATTTCCGCAGCGCCGCCGGATTATTTAAAACAGCATCGTCCACCACAACCGTTTCAAACATCCGGCACCGGCCCAGCAAGTTCTGCCAGACAGCCTGTTGATATGGAACGCTGCGCGCATCCTGGTTGAATTGCCAACTGGCCACAATCCCCACTTGCGGCGCATCGGCGGCGGCGCAGGACGCCGCCGCCGCGAGGCAGGCGCATCCCAGCCGCCAGCCCAGGTATTGCGGAAGATGTCGCATCTTGTCACCTTAAATGGATCAGCATGCCGCGGGGCACGCATTCGTAACAACCCAAATCCACCGGGCCGCCGCCCCAATCCAACCGGCGCCGGCCGTCTAAATCCACCGCGCCCGCCATCCAATCCTGGAGCATGCCGTTATTGACGCAGGGCGATGCGCTTTGCAGATGCCAGTCAGCGTGGTTGGTGTCGACAAACAGGGGATCATCGCCGAAGTTGCCGCCGCCGCGCTGGGGCGGCGGCAAGTCCGCGAAGATGGTGGCGCTCGCGCCCCAGCCCATGCAGCAATTGGTGATGTTATAAGTGCCGGAGCTGGATTGGCGGAAAAGCCAGTTGCTGGCGCCGTAGACGCAATCGTTGAATTGCACTATGCAGTTCTGCACGTTCGCCGTGGCCGTCCCGCAGTAAAACGCCATGCCGCCGCCGCCGCCATATGCCAGCCCCGAAGCATGCGCGGAGTAATTGCTGACGATCGTGCAATTTTCGACATTGCCATAGGAGTACAAA
Organism: Kiritimatiellia bacterium; assembly: GCA_040775225.1. Taxonomy (GTDB): domain Bacteria; phylum Verrucomicrobiota; class Kiritimatiellia; order JAAZAB01; family JAAZAB01; genus JAXGPF01. The sequence goes on from JAXGSX010000244.1 coordinate 5,130, forward strand.
TAAATGCCGCCGCCGCTTTCATGGGAGTAATTGTTAAAAAGCAGGCAATTACGCATCAGGAAGAATTGCGTAACCGGGGCGCTGACCCACAGGCCGCCGCCGCCGTTATAAGCAGCATCGCCATGCGCCCCGGTGCGATTGTCATGGATGGCGGAGTTTTCGATGCGCACCCCGGAGTTGTTCACGTAGAGGCCGCCGCCGCGCGTGCCGGGCGTAAGGTTGGAATACACCGTGCAATTGTAAACGGCGCCAGTGCTGTTTTGAATGTAAATCCCGCCGCCGCCGCTGGCGGCTTGATTGTTGCAAATCACGCTGTCGGATATCATGCCGTCATTGAATAAACACGCGCCGCCGCCAAAATTCGCGTAATTGTCTTCCATGCGGCAATGGGCCACCAGGCCCGTCCG
>JAXGSX010000245.1:0-5496 GCA_040775225.1 Kiritimatiellia bacterium
GTGATCTTTGAGGAATTCATGGGCACCGGCAACATGGAACTGGTGCTGGACCGCCACCTGGTGGATAAACGGGTATTCCCGGCCATCAATGTGGACAAATCCGGCACCCGCAAGGAGGAATTGCTGCTCCACCCCGACGAGTTGAGTAAAATCTGGATCCTGCGCCGCGCCATCACCGGCGTGCAGCCGGTGGAAGCCATGGAACTGGTCATCAACCGCCTGAAAAAGACCAAGACTAACGCCGAATTTCTCATGTCCCTGAATGAGTGATATTTTCCTTTGTCGCAACGGGATTTTATGCTAAAAAGGAAATTTAACCATTCAGGAGCGTCGCCGCATGAAAGTCAGTGTTGAAAAAAAGGGACCCTGCCGCAAAGTCATAACGGTGGAACTGCCGGTCGAAAGGGTGCGGACTGAATATGCTGATATTCTGAAGCATTCGTCCAGGATTGCCCGCATTCCGGGCTTCCGCCAGGGGCGCGCCCCGGCCAGCCTGGTGGAAAGCCATTACAGCCGGGAAATCCGGGGGGAAACCCAGGAGCGCTTGGTGGCGCGCACATACAAGGAAGCCCTCAAAAAGGCGGAAATAGACCCCGTCATGCTGCTGAACCTGGATGCCGACCTGCAAAAAGACCAGCCGCTGGTTTATCGTTTGACCGTGGATGTGGCGCCGGAATTCAAGTTGCCGCGCTACAAGGGCATTTCCCTCAAGGCCGCGGCCCTGGAAGTCACCGACGCCATGGTGGACAACTCTCTGAAGCGCCTGCTGGAAAATTATGCCAAGTATGAAGATACCGACAGCCAGCCGGTCCGCCCGGATGACCTGGCCGTAGTGGATTTCGACGCGGTATTGGACGGCAAGCCGCTGGGCGAAACCGTCTCCGCCGCCGCCGGCCTGGACCGGGGGCAGGACATGCTGGTGATGGCGAACGCACAGGGATCTTTCCTGCCGGGATTCGACCAGCAATTGATCGGCATGAAAGCCGGCGATGAAAAAAGTTTTAATGTCACCTTCCCCGCCGGGTTCCGGACGCGGGGGCTGGCCGGCAAAACCGCTGTTTACCATGTGCGCGTCAAGCGCGTCCGGGCGCGCCAGCCGGCGGAATTGAATGCGGAAATGCTGAAACAATTCGAAGCGGAGGACGAGGCGCAACTCCGCGTGAAAATCCGCGAGAAACTGGCGTCGGAAATGCAGGCCCAGGACCGGGCGCGCCAGAAGGAAGAAATCATCCGCTACCTGCTGGCCAAGACTTCCCTGGATATCCCGGAATCGCTGGCGCAGGAGGAAACCATGCGTGTGTTTTCTTCCCTCGTCCGCCGGGCCCTGATGCAGGGCATGACCCGCGAGCAGGTTGCCGGGCGCAGAGCGGAATTCCAATCCACCGCCGCCAACACCGCCGCGGACCGGATCAAGACCAACTACATCCTGCACCGCATCGCCGGCACGGAACAAATCAAGGTGGAGGACGAGGAAATTGACCGCGAAATCCGCGCGCTGGCGCCGCGGTACCAGATGACCGAAGAGCAATTCCGCAAGCAACTGCAGGAAGACCAGGAAATGGACGCGTTGCGGCATGACATCCTATCGGAAAAAACTCTGGATTTCCTGCTGGCCAACGCCAAGATCGGCGAAGAAGGCTTTTTAACCCGCCTGATGGGCGGCGGACGCAAACCGGCGGCGGAATCAGCGCCGGCGGCGCCGGCTTGATTGATTGCCGAGAGGAGAGATACACCATGAATGAACGCGCACAAATGCTGGTGCCGATGGTAGTGGAACAGACCGGTCGCGGCGAACGCGCCTATGACATTTACTCGCGCCTGCTCAAAGACCGCATCGTGTTTCTGGGAACGGCGGTGACGGATGAAATCAGCAGCCTGGTGGTGGCCCAACTGCTCTTCCTGCAGGCCGAGGACGCCGGCAAGGAAATCAGCTTCTATATCAATTCGCCCGGCGGCTCGGTGACCGCCGGCATGGCCATTTACGACACCATGCAGTTTGTGAAATGCGATGTGGCCACGTACTGCGTGGGCCAGGCCGCCAGTTTCGGCGCCTTGCTGCTGGCCGCCGGCACCCCGGGCAAGCGGTTTGCCTTGCCCAATTCGCGCATCATGATGCACCAGCCTTGGGGCGGCACCCAGGGCACGGCCTCGGATATCAGCATTCAAGCCAGGGAAATCCTGCGCCTGCGCGACATCATCAACGGCATCCTCGCCAAACACACCGGCAAGCCGGTCGAAACCGTGGCGCGCGACACCGACCGGGATTACTTCATGTCCGCGGCCGAAGCCCAGGCCTACGGTCTGGTGGACTCCGTCATTTCCAGCCGCCGCGAGACGGAAACCGGCGGCGCCAAACGCTGATGCCCTCGCCCGATCCTTCAGGGAGCAAACCAACATGGCACGCAAAAATATTCCGGCCTGCGCCTTTTGCGGACGGCCGCAGACGCAAGTCCGCCAACTGGTAGTCGGGCCGGGCGTTAATATCTGCGACTCCTGCATCAAACTATGCGAGTCCATGCTGCAACCGGAGGCGGCCCGTCCGGCCAAGCCGGGCAAATTCAAAATCCTGAAACCGCAGGAGATCAAGCGCTTGCTGGACGACTACGTCATCGGCCAGGAACAGGCCAAGAAGGTGCTCTCCGTCGCGGTTTACAACCATTACAAGCGCCTGATCCAGTCGGACTCCATTCCGCCGGACAACCCGCTGGCCAAAGTGGAAATCCAGAAAAGCAACATCCTGCTCCTGGGTCCCACCGGCAGCGGCAAGACCCTGCTCGCGCAAACCCTGGCGCGCGTGCTGGATGTCCCCTTCAGCATCGCCGATGCCACCCCGCTGACCGAGGCGGGCTATGTCGGCGAGGATGTCGAAAACATCCTGCTGCGCCTGATCCAGGCGGCCAACATGGATGTGGCGCGCGCGGAAAAGGGCATTATTTATATTGACGAGATTGACAAGATCGGCCGGCGGGCGGAAAACGTCTCCATCACCCGCGACGTTTCCGGCGAAGGCGTGCAACAGGCGCTGCTGAAAATCCTGGAAGGCACCATTGCCAACGTGCCGGCGCACGGCGGCCGCAAGCATCCCCAGGAGCAATTCATCCGCATCAACACCGAGGGCATCCTCTTCATCTGCGGCGGCGCTTTCGTGGGCCTGGATGACATCGTGCGCCGGCGGATCGGCTCCCGCGCCATGGGCTTCGGCGCCGACGCCGCGGCCGGCGCGGCGGCCCGCGATGCGGAAAACATCATCCGGCATGTGGAGCCGGAGGATTTGATCCGTTACGGCATGATCCCGGAATTCGTCGGCCGCATTCCGGTGGTGGCGACCCTGGACGCCTTGAACGAGGCCGAACTGGTGCGGGTGCTGACCGAGCCCCGCAACAGCATGATCCGCCAGTATGAAAAACTGATGGCGATGGAAAAAATCAAGCTGTCGTTTGCGCCGGAAGCGCTCCACGAATTGGCGCGCATGGCGATCCGGAAAAAAACCGGCGCCCGCGGTCTGCGGGCGATCCTGGAACAGATCATGCTCGAACTGATGTACGAAGCGCCGTCGCGCGCCAAGACGGATTACCATGTCACTTCCGGCGTGGTGACCGGCGCGGCTTCGATTTTCGAACAAGCCGCCCGCAAAAGCGCTTAACCCGGACGCATGCCCGGTCCGCCGCGCAAGGATTGCACCGGCATATTCCCGGCGGCCGCCTTAGTCGCCGGTGAATTCCCGGAGCTGCAATTTGTGTTCCCGGATGCCGCCGGCCTGGCGTTGTCCCGTGCCGATGGACTGGAATGAGGCCTGCGCCATCAGGATGATTCCCGCCATGGCCGCCAGGCTGGCGCACCAGGGGACGAAGGCGCCCCAGTAACTCGCCCGCATCAGGCCGCAAATCACCACCGGGCTGATGACCAGCCCGATCAACGCCAGCAGTCCCCAGGCGAGGAGATGCCCCGGTAGATGCGCCCGTGTCGCCGCCACCGCCGCCACCGCCAGCGCCCAGGCGATCAGCACGACCAGCAGGGAACGCCAGAGGCTGCTTGGTTCAAAACGGAAAGCGCGGCCGGCCAGCCACAGCACCAGCGTGCCCGCCAGGATTGCCAGCCCCAACAGCAGCCAGCGCATGAAATCCGAGTCCGGTTCCTGGAGCAACCAGTCCAGGGCCGGTAGAATCTGAACGATGTACTTTTGCATGGAAGCCTCCCTCGTGGTTATACCTCTTGCAGCGGCCCGGCCGGCCGGTTGCGTTCATCCAGCACGAGAATCAACGGCCGGTGGCGGCGGGCTTCCGCTGCCGGCACGGCGGCGAAGGCCATCACCACCAGCCGGTCGCCGATGCGCCCCAACTGCGCCGCCGGCCCGTTCAGGCACACGACGCCGGAATGGCGCGGCGCGGGCATGGCATAAGTTTCAAAGCGGCTGGTGTTGGACCGGTTGGACACCAGAATTTTTTCGTACGGCAGGATTTTTACCGCATCCATCAATTCCTGGTCCAGCGTCAGGCTCCCCTGGTAATCCGGCTCCACCGCCGTCACCGCCGCCATGTGCAACTTGGATTTCAGCATGATCAGGTCCATGTGGCTTCCCCTCCCCTTGGCCCCATTTATACAACTTGCCCGGCTGAAATCCAAGCAAAGTTTACGCAGGCGGCCGGCGCCGAAAGTACTGCGTCATGCTCAGCGGCTCGCTCTCGAGCCTTGTGCGCCGTTCCGGATGAAAAGGCAGGGCGCGCAAGGGTGTTTTGGGCCCTTGAACCTCTATTTTCAGGGCCGAAAACGGGGGAATATGCTGACGGTGATTCCTGAAGGACATACGTGAACCTGCCGCACATCTCGGCTGTGAGCCTTTATTTTTTCAGGAATGAAAACCTTATTCTAGACGCCCGTCTTTTCCCCTTTTATCCATTGCCTCGCAATATATTGCTTTGGTCTTACCCCGCTAACGCACAATTTAACAAGACGGCTTGATGCGGACGCAGAACTGTGGCAGGGCGGCATTGACCCCACGGCAATAATGCGCTATTGTAAGGCCATGTTTAAGAAAGATTACAGAATAGCGGATCGCTTCGTCGCCAGCGAGCGAATCGTCGTTTATCCCGGCAACTGCATTGACATGCTCCGATCCTGCCCGGACGGAATTTTTGGTTTGGTCGTGACTTCACCGCCTTACAATATCGGCAAGGAATATGAGAATAGGCTGAAGCTCGACGCGTACCTTGAGCAGCAAGCCGCGGTTATAAGTGAATGCGTTCGTTGTCTTTCACCCCGCGGGAGTATCTGCTGGCAGGTCGGCAACTATGTCGATAATGGAGCGATCATCCCGCTGGACACTGTTCTCTACCCCATTTTTAAGAATCTAGGCTTACGGATGCGCAACCGCATTATCTGGCATTTCGAGCACGGCCTGCATTGTTCCAAACGGTTTTCCGGCAGATATGAGACGATAATCTGGTTCACAAAGACTGACGATTATGTTTTTGATTTGGACCCGGTGCGAATTCCACA
>JAXGSX010000246.1:0-5481 GCA_040775225.1 Kiritimatiellia bacterium
CCGCGCCGGCGGCGCCGGCGTCCGCGTTGTGGGTAATGCATGGCAAGGATTTGGCCGCCATGCTCCGGGCCGGCATTGAACGCCTGGGGGGATGGCCGGCTTTCGTCAAGCCGGGGCGCGCGGTGGTGTTGAAACCCAATGCGGCCTGGGCCAGTTTGCCGGAGCAGGGCGGCAACACGGATCCGGTCCTGGTAGAACATTGCGTGCGCGCCTGCCTGGCGGCGGGCGCGGGGGAGGTGATCGTGCCGGAAAAACCCTGCTCGCCCGCCAAGGATGCCTTCCGCATGAGCGGCATAGAAGCGGCGGTCCAACGCGCCGGCGGTAGAATGTACACGCCGCGGGCGGAACATTTCCAGACGGTGGATTTGCCGCGCGCGGTCAATTTGAAACAGGCGGCCGTAATTCGGGATGTGCTGGAAGCGGCCTGCCTGATCAACATGCCGGTGGCCAAATCGCACGGCGGCGCCACCCTGACCCTGTCCATGAAAAACTGGATGGGCGTGGTGCAGGACCGGGGGTTCTGGCATCGGAACAAATTGCATCAGTGCATCGCCGATTTCAGCACCTTCGTGCGGCCGAACCTGATCATCATTGACGCCACGCGCATCATGCTGTCCGGCGGTCCGCGCGGGCCGGGCAAACTGGCCCACCCCCATCAGGTCATATTCGGGACGGACCCCGTGGTGGCGGACGCCTATGCGGCGACTTTGTTCGACAAGCAGCCTTTTGACATCCAGCACATACGCCTGGCGCATGAGATGGGCGTGGGCTGCGGCGACCTGGCATTGGTCAAGGTCGAACATGTCGAAGTTTGAGCCGGCGGCGTGGCGGCGATCTCCGGCTGGAAGCGCTCTGCGCATTATGGAACATAATCATGCGGCCGATGGTGAAAAAATGGGCAGGGCGGCTGTTGCGCCCGGCAGTGGCGCTGGCGGCAGCGCTGGCCGTGCTGTGCGTCTTTCCCGGGGATTGGACGCCGGCTTTGCCGGCGGCGGCCAGTCCCTGGGTGGCCGTGTGCGCGGCTTTAGCGGCCCGCGGCGCCGGCATCCTGGTCTGGGCGGCTTTGCCTTTGCTGCTTTTGGCCGCCTGGCGCGGCCGCTGGTTCTGCCGCGCCGTCTGCCCGGTGGGATGGCTGCAACGCCTGGCGGAATGGCGGCGGCCGGTGCGCGGCGGATGGCTCCGGCGCTGTCCGCCGGTGGGGCAATGGATCATGTTGGCCGGCTTGGGCGGCGCCCTGGCGGGATTTCCCCTTTTGCTGGCCTGGGACCCGCTGGTGTTGTTTACGGCTTTTTGTTCCGCCTGGCGCCCGGCGCCGCCGTTTTTACATGATTGGCGGCTCGCGGCCGGGTTGCCGGCGCTGCTCCTGCTGGCCTGGATGATTCCGCGCTTATGGTGCGCGCGGCTTTGCCCCTTGGGCGCCTGGATGACTTTTTCCCGACGCGCCGTGTCCTGGCTTGGAGCAAGGTGGTCCGGTTGGCGCCGGCGCCGCGCCGGCGCGCCGGAACCGTTTCCTCCGGGGGGCATAAGCCGGCGCGGGTTTGCAGGTCTGGCTGGCGGCTTCCTGGCCGCCGGGTTGTTGCGGGCGTGGAGCGGTCAACGCGGCGCCGCATGTTTGCGCCCGCCGGGCGCCGCCGGCGAAGACCGCTTCAACGGTATGTGCGCGCGTTGCGGCAATTGCCTGCGCGCCTGTCCGGCCGGCATTATCCGGCCGGCGCTGGGAGCGGCCGGTTGGGCGGGCGTGTTGACGCCGGCGCTTGATTTCAGCAACGATTATTGCCATGAAACATGCGCGGCCTGCGCCCAGGTTTGTCCCACGGGCGCAATTGAGCGTTTTGCTCCGGCGCGGAAGCCGGATTATAAAATCGGCACGGCCCGGGTGTTCCGCAATCAATGCCTGGCATGGGAACATGGCGAATACTGCATGGTGTGCGACGAGTTCTGCCCTTACAAGGCGGTGCGCTCAGTGCGCCGCGGCGGGGTTAATTGCCCCGTGGTTGATCCCGCGCTTTGCCGCGGGTGCGGCGCCTGCGAGTGCCAGTGCCCGGCCGAACCCGGGCCCGCCATTGTGGTGGAACGCGGGTAAGGCACACCGCACACATTCGAAAGTGAAAGGTATTATTCAGCAAAATGCATAAAAAATTTCTGGGATTCGGGTTCGGCGCCATCCAGGGCGGCCTTTTTTTGTACGAAGCCTTCCAGTCGGGCAATTTTGATGCCTTGACCGTGGCGGAAGTGATGCCGGAGGTGGTGGATGCCCTGCGCGCCGCCGGAGGCGTTTACCGGGTGAATGTGGCGGGCTCCGCCGGCATTACCCGGCATGAAGTGCGCGGCGTGACGGTTTGGAATCCCCGCGCTGAATCCGACCGGCAACGATTGATCGCTGCGGTGGCCGAGGCGGATGAAATCGCCACGGCATTGCCCAGCGTGGAGTTTTACGGCGATGGCGCCCCCGACTCGGTCGTGGGCATCCTGGCCGAAGGTTTGCGGCGGCGGGCCGGCGCCGCCGGGTGCGCCGGCGTGCTCTACACCGCGGAAAACAACAACCACGCGGCCGAAATCCTGTGGGAGCGCCTGGCGCGCCAGCTGGGGCCGGCGGCGGAGTGGGCCGCGGAACATGTGCAATGCCTCAACACCGTGATCGGCAAGATGAGCGGGGTGGTGACGGACGACGCTCAAATCCGCGCCCAGGAACTGGCGCCCCTGACCCCGCGCGCCGGGCGATGCCTCCTGGTGGAGGAATTCAACCGCATCCTGATTACCCGCATTGCGCTGCCGGGATTCCGGCGCAGCATCGGGGTGTTTGAAGAAAAGCCCGACCTCCTGCCCTTCGAAGAAGCCAAGTTGTACGGCCACAACGCCACCCATGCCCTGCTGGGCTACCTGGCGCGCTTGCGCGGCTTGCAGTTCATGGCGGATGTCTGCGGGGAAAAGGACCTGCTGCAAATGGCGCGCGCAGCCTTTGTGGAGGAATCCGGCGGCGCACTTTGCCGCCGCCATGCCGGGGTGGATGCCTTGTTTACCCCCGCGGGCTATGCCGCCTACGCGGATGACTTGCTGGAACGCATGCTGAATCCGCACTTGCGCGACGCCATTGACCGCGTCGTGCGCGATCCGCAGCGTAAACTGGGTTGGGACGACCGTTTGGTGGGCGTCATGCGCGCGGCTTTGTCCGCCGGCATTGTTCCAGAACGTTACGCGCTCGGCGCCGCCGCCGCGCTGCGTATGTTGATGGGACAGTCGCCCGCCGCGGCGGCGGATTTGCCGCGGCTGTGGCGGGCGGCCGGCGCCGCGCCCGCGGAGGCGGAACGGATCATGGGCCTGATCCGTTCGGCGGATGCGTCGCTTACGCTTGGAAAGACGCCGGCGCCGTAATGCTGCGGCATGTCCGACGCTGCTTGGGGGCGCGCATGGCCCGGGCGGTGTTTTGGCCGGCGGCATTTTTGATTTGTGGCTGACCGGGTTTTTTGTTAGGATCACAACATCTGATTTTTGCGCAAGCTTTGCTATAATAAACCGCGCGGATCGGCGCGGCGCATGGACTCTACCGAGAGGTGAAAAATGAAATACTACTTCTGTCGCATACCAGCAGACTTGGCCCTGGCGTTGGTTTTTGCATGCGCGGCATGCCTGGCGCCCCTTGCGCGTGGGGCGGGCGGGTTGGGGGTGGAGCCGGTATCGTTGTCGCGGGAGGCGATGGTGGGGCCGGGGTTGAGCGGGGACGATCTGGCGCTGACGAACACGAGCGTAGGCGGGACGGTTTATTACGGGGCGGTGGTGGCAGCGGGGGGCGGCTGGCTGGGTTTGTCGGGGCCGTTGCAGGGGTCTTTGGGTCCCGGCGGGTCGGCGGTGTTGGGGGGGACGTACGGTGCGGCGGGGCTGGCGACGGGGCAATACAGCGGGAAGATACTGCTGACGAACGCGGTGGTGGAAGGCGGGGCGACGAACGCGGGGGCGCCGCGCGAGGTGCCGGTGCTGCTGCAGGTGAATCCGCGGCCGGAGTTGATGGTCAGCGCGGCGGTGATCAGCAACATGGCGAGCGAGGGGGAGGATGCGGCGCCGCGGATATTCCAGGTTTGGAACGGGAGCGGGTATTACACGCTGACGTACAGCATAGGCGACGATGCGCCGTGGGTGATTCCGAGCGTGAGCGGGGGGAGTTGCACGACGGAGCATGATGTGGTGAGTCTGGACTACAGCACGGCGGGGCTGGCGGCGGGGAGTTACACGGGGCGGGTGACGGTGACGGCGTCGGAGCCGGTGGGGGGGGTCAATACGCGGGTGATAGTGCTGCGGCTGGAGGTGACGGGTTTGGCGGGGCTGGGGTGCGACGGGTCGGCGCAGGCGTACGAGTTACGGATGGGTGATGCGCCGGCGGAAGGGAGTTTTGATGTATGGAACACGGGAAAGAGCGCGGGGACGTCATTGCGCTGGAGCGCGGCGGAGGAGTCCGGGGATGCGTCCTGGTTGAGTTTGAGTCCGGGCGCTGGGGAGGCGGCGGCGGGGGGCGCGCCGCAGACGGTGCGGGTGCGGTGCGATCCGGCGGGGCTGGCGCCCGGGGCTTACAGCGCGCTGGTGCGGGTTTCGGGGGTGGACACGCTGACGGGGCAGGCGGCGCGGGGGTCGCCGCACGATCTGCTGATCAGCCTGCTGGTGCGGGCGGGCGACCGGTTGCATTTTGGCGGGGGTTATGGGTCGGCGCTGATAGTGTACGGGGAGGAGACAGGCAACTGGGGGTTGGGGGATTTAAGCGGGGCGCGGGAGTGGTTCTGGTTTGGGGGATACGGGTACCTGCCGGTGCCGGGTGATTATGACGGGGACGGGCTGGCGGAGTTGGGGGTGTACCGGACGTCCAGCGGGGGGTGGTATTGGCGGAAAGCGGGGAGCGAAAACATCTACCTGCTGGGGAACTGGGGCGGGGCGGGCTACCGGCCGGTGCAGGGTGATTTTGACGGGGACGGGCGTCAGGATTTTGTGCTGTATCACGAGGGGCAGGGCATCTGGTACGCGCTGTTGTCGGCCTACGGGTACCAGGGGTTGCAGGTGGAATTCGGGGGGCCGGGGTACGCGGCGGTGCAGGGTGATTTTGACGGGGACGGGCTGGCGGACCCGGCATTGTACCATGCGGGGAACGGGACGTGGCACGGGCTGGTGTCGGGCCTGGGCTACAAGTACGTCCAGGGGGCGTTCGGCGGGCCGGAATACACGGGGCTGGCGGGCGATTTCGACGGGGACGGCCGGACGGACTTGTGCCTGTACCACGTTAGCGGGCGGTGGTATATCCTGTCGGTGGACGGCCGGGTGCTGGTGAACGGCGACTGGTGGGGCGGGCCGGGCTGGGCGCCGGTGACGGCCGATTACGACGGGGACGGCGCGGACGACCTGGCGGTGTACGACGAAGCGGGCGGACGCTGGCGCATCCGCCGGCGCAACGGAACGATTCTCGCCTGGGACATGCCGCTCGGCGGCTACGGCTACCGGGCC
>JAXGSX010000247.1:0-5456 GCA_040775225.1 Kiritimatiellia bacterium
ATATCATCATTAAATCAAAACTTGGAAGCTAGCAATTATAAATCACTAAATGCACCTAGTCAAGCGGTGTTGAATGCGCAAGAGCGGAAAGAAATATATAAAAAAAAGCAACATATTAAAGCCCTTGAAGAGCAAGAAGCTAATCTTTTAAAGGCTATGGATGCTTTACCAGAAGAAGTGCCAGATAAAGACGTATTAATTTCAAAATATAAAGCACTTCTTAAAAATAAATAATCTGTAAAGCCAAACAGCGCATACTGTAGCGCCGCTAAGAGATATTGTCGTTACGTGACGGCTAATTCCAGGATACCATTTGTTTGGCTGGAAATAGCAGGAGGCATAAAGTGATAAATTGGGGTAAGCGTCCGGTCCAGCACCTTTTATGAAATATGTTCGGTCGTGATCTCATGGATGGTGTGTTGAATTTGACTCCCGGGCATCACTTGATGGATGCCGTGACCGTGGTGGTGGAGTGAGAAGCGAATGCTGAATTATGAATGATAAGTTGCAATGATGCGGACTGATGAGTGGGAAATTGGGAATGTGTAAATCGGCCAGAGCGGTATTGCAGGCTTGGCTGTCATAATATTGGGCGTTTTATAACAGGGGCAGGTTGCACAGCGACAACCCCCGGCGATGTTGCCGATATGTCACCGCTTGACTACCAGGATAATCGTGTTAATAAATGCGCTTAAACACTTTGCCCCATTTGTCCGAAAATACGTGCCGTTGTTATGTGCTTTATTTTATGATACTTGCCCTTGATATTGATGACACGATTACACGGGATCCACCTTTTTTTCGTGTATTAGCAAATGCTGTTAAATCTAATAATGGCAAAGTATTGATTGTCTCATCCCGAAATGCGTGTTATGAAACAGAGGTGGCAACCAGAAAGGAATTGTCGGGATACGGGATTCAGTATGATGCACTGCATCTTTTGCCATCCATAGAGGCTGCTCGTGGAAATTGCCCTCATAATGAACTGGATGATTATCAAAAGTACATTTGGCAGAAAGTTGATTATTGCCTGAGAAACAAGGTTACGCATTATTTTGACGATGAAACAAAAGTAATAGAATTATTTTTGGCTTATGCTCCTAAAATAATTGTTTATCAATGCTGGAAATCCATTAAAATAGATGATTGATGCCAGGGATGAGAATTTCCCATCAGATTGTCCATCGCTCCAGGTTAACGTCAATCCCTTATGACACCCGGCGACCGAGGACTGCTGATGTAAAGCCCCGGGGCGTTTGGCTCCCAAATCATTTTGTCAGTGTTTTCGGGGCTTTTTCGGGGCTCCTAGGCGGATTTAGACTGCATTATGGTGCGTTATGTTGCAGTCTTGACTTCCGCATAAGCAATGATATATAAGGCAATTACGGAGATTTATGGGTCTTTGGAAAACCTTAGTTACTTTCTCTTAATCAGCGGGTCGCCGGTTCGAGCCCGGCAGCGTCTACTCTCTTTTTTTAGGCCCTCCCAACCGGTTTCACCCTTTTTGCGCCGGCGCGTAACAACGGATTTCCAGATGATATGACCTGTCATATGAAACCTTATACTGACGATGCCTGGGATATCCGCTGCGGCGTCTTCTGGATGAACGACCAGGAAATTTTTGCGGATTCGGACGCCGACCTGGACCGCAAGGCCGCCGCCTTCCGGGAACTCGGTTGTAACTGGGTGATGACTTTCGGTTCCGCCCATTTCCGCTGGTCGTTTTATCATTACTGGGCCCGGATCAACGCCGCGCTGGCGCGCGCGGTCAAAGCCTGCCACCATAACGGCCTCCGTGTGATTGAACATCACTCGGCGGTGCTGACCCATGCGCCGAAAGACGCAGAAGGTTGGGCCTGGCTCGATCGGGCCTTGAAAATCCGCAAGTCATCCGTCAAAACCTGGCCGGAATTGATCGGCGGGTACGACCGCAACCCGGCAATCCTGGGCGGCCGGAGACTGACCGATTTCTATTACATTGACGGGCGCACCGGCCAGCCGCTCTTTACCGGGTATCACGGCTACGCCATTTGCCCGAACAATCCCCATTACCGCCGGGCGTATATGCAATACCTGGAGACGGTTTACGCGACCGGGGTGGACGGCATCATGACGGATGATGTCAGTTACAGTTTTTATGCCTGCGCCTGCGAGTTCTGCCGGCGCGATTTCGCCGCGCAAACCGGGCATGCGATTCCGCCGCCCGGCGCGGCCTTTGAAAAATGGCACGGCAACTGGGAGGAGCCGTCGTTCCGGGCCTTCATTGATTTCCGGCGCGCGGTCATCGAAAATTACCACCTGGCGATCAAGCACCATTATGAATCGCTCGGGCTCCAGCTTTACCGTCCGAATTACGAGCGGCTGGGCCTGCAGCAGCACCGCGACGCCTATTGCCTGCAGCAACTGCCGGCGCTGGACCTCATCTGGCAGGAAGCCGGCGGCGCCCACATTCTGGATTACTCCTGGCCGCCCTGGGCGGTGGAGGCGGCGCAAAGGTTTGCCATCGGCCGCAGCCGCGGAATCCCATCGGCCCTGTTTGCCTATCCCACCCGGCCCAACCAGTTGAAGCTGGCCTGGGCGCTGGCCATGAGCTGGGGACAGGCTTTCACGGGCACCGGCGAAGGATACGTGGACATGGAAGGCGAACGCCGGCTGCGGGATTTTGAAATCAGGCACGCCGGCCAATTGCGCCGGGTCCGGAAATTCGCCGCGCTGGTTTTCTACGATTCCATACTGAACCGCAATAATTGCTTTGCATACGAAAAGAAGCCGCGCGACCGCCTGCTGGGATGGGCCTTAACTTGCGTAATGGAAAACATCCCGTTCGATATCCTGGAAACCGGCGAGTTGCGCCGCCGGCTGGATTTTTACCGGCTCATCATTCTGCGCGAAATCCGGTTCATGGCCGATTGGGAACTGGAGGAATTCCGCCGATTCATGCAGCAAGGTGGAACCGTGATCTGGGCCGGCGATACCGCCGCCAAACGGCCGGATTGGTCCGACCGGCCGGCGGCGGATATTGCCGCCTTACTGGGCCTGCAATCATTCGCCTTTCCCGCGGATGACGCTCCGCCCGCCAGGCACGAGGCCGGCGCGGGACGGCTGCTGGTTTGCGGTAAAAATTACCTGACGCCCGATTACGAGCATGAGCATGCGCTGAACTGGTGGAACAATGACCTGGCAAAAAAACCCACCGTGCCGTTCCAGCGCCTGCCGGAACGCGACCGGCAGATTCGCGTGCAACTGGCCGGGTTCCTGCGGGAGATGACGCCCGGCCAACTTCCATTGACGGCGGAAAACGTGCCGGCTGGCGTGCTGGTGACGGGGTTTCTGACCCAAAAAGCCGAGGCCGTGGTTATCCATCTTGTTAATACGACCGGGATTCTGGACCAGCCGGCCGGCAAGGCCGTCGGGTTAGAAGATTTTGACGCGATTCCCTTCCCGTCCCATGCCGGGCAGCCGCCCTTTACGATCACAGTCCAGCCGCCGCCTGATGCCGCGCTGCCGCCCGGGCCGCGAGCCTTCTATTTCGATCCGGACGCCGCCGCCGATGGCGTATTGTTAACCGTCGCACCCGGGCCGGGCGCAACCATCCGGATCAGCATTCCGGCGGAATTGCTCGGCGCATACGGCATGGTGGTGGCGCAATAACCCGCAGCAGGGAATGGCGCGGCCGTGCCGGAAGCGTCCGGTGCTTAAACTGCCGCGACCTGGTACCCCAGGTATTTCCGCAGGGCCTCGCCCAGCGGCGCCGCCACGTGTCCGCCGGCCAGGCTGACATGATGGCGGTACCCGGCGTATCCGATGGTCTGCAACACCGACTGCAGGTTGGATATTTCCGCCACGCCGGCGCAGCCGAAGAAATCCTCCGGAATCGGGTCGCCGGTAAAACGTCCCTGGCCCAGGTAAACCTTGATCTCGCCGGATTCGGTCATCAGGCTGCCGTAGGTGAAAGGCATCGGGCTGATGCGTCCGACGTTGCATCCGTAGGAGCAACCCTTGCCGACGGCGTTGGAGATGATGGCGTGGTCGCTGATCCGGCCGGGGCCGGACATCATTGCCCGGGGCGCCGCGCCGCAATGGAACAATATGCACTTGTTGTCATCATCGCCGTAATTGTTGTTCCAATCCATCAGTGCCGCCGGCGCGCCGGCGGCCAGTTGCAGTCCTCGCATCATCACGGCATTGCCAACATCCACCTCGCAAGCCGCGGCCACGCCGCGATTATTGTAATCGCTGAGCAAGACGCAGGGCGAGACATTCAGCTGCTGCTGCATTTCCGTCCAGCACCGCACTGAAATTGCGTCCAACTTGTACTCCTTGATGATGCCGTCCAGCGCGACACCCAGCGCCGCCAGGGTCTGGATGGTTTTTTTCGGGGCGCCGGCCCAGGAACAATACCCGTTCAGGGCGCGGATTTTGGCGGCCAGCGGTTTGGAGGATGTCTTTACCGCACGCATCCGCGCGAACACCTCGCTCAGGTCAATCGTTTCCACCGTGATGCCGCGGCGTTGCAGTGCGACTTCGTCAATCCTGACGGTCTTGAACGGCGTGGTGCGCGCGCCGATGGCGCCCACGGCGATCCGGCGCAGTCCCGCCGCAACGCGGCACAGCCGGTCGAAATAATCAATATTATCCGCGAACCGGCGGTCGGCCGGGTGGACGGTATGGGGCGGCAGCGCCGTGAAAGGAATAGCGCACTGGTGAAACAAGTCCATGATGGAAAATTTTCCGCAGAAGGCATCGCGGCGGGTGGCGGGCGCCATCCTGTCCAACCTATCCGGATAAGCCTGCACCAGGATGGGCGCGCCGGCGTCGCGCAGGGCCGCCATCGCGCCGTTTTCATCGCCGAAATTCGGCAGGCACAGAATGACGCCGTCGAACCGCCCGCGGTTTTCGCGCAGGAACCGGGCGTAACGTTCGCCTTCTTCCGGCGTTTCCACGGCGCCATTGCGGGTGGCCTTGAAATCCAGGGTCAGCGTCTTGTGTCCCAGGGAGCGCAGCCGCGACTCCATTTCCGCGCGCGCGGACTTTTGCAGGGCTGCCGGAAAGAACCCCCGGTTGCCGAAGAACAAAGCAAAGGTTGATTTTGCGCCGCGAAATGATTTGTCCATGATTGCTCCCTTCGGCGCGGACGGGGTGTTCCGCCGCGCCATGCTTCAGCGCCCAAGGCGCCCATTAAAACCATCAAAATATTTGCTTCATTATACCAGCCCGGGCGGCAAATACACTATTTTATGTTTCGTCACCAGAATTTGTGGGTGATTACAGGTTCGGGCAATTGCCCAAGGGTATGATATAGCGCCATTTCCGCCCCATGAAAAGTTCTAAAGCCATAAGATCGTTTGGTAACCACTCGCGCTTTATTGTTCAAGCCCTCGGTTGCGCCGGTAAAAACCTCGTTTCTGGCTCTGATCCAGTTCAAAAGCAGCTCCTCGTGTTTGGCGATGGTCTTC
>JAXGSX010000248.1:0-5455 GCA_040775225.1 Kiritimatiellia bacterium
ATATGTATACAGCGTCATCCTTCGCGCCGCGCATCTGCGGCATCCGGGCCTCATCACGGATTCAGGGTGATATTTGAGGGTTAAATATTTCAGCTGAAGGCGGAATATGGCTTGGAAAGGGAAAAACATGAAAACAGTTATTCAAACCAACCAGGCGCCGCGGCCGGTGGCGCGTTATTCCCAGGGCATCCGCATTGGCAACACCTTGTACGTTCAAGGCATGATTGCGCTGGATCCCGCAAAGAATACCATTGTGCCCGGCGGCATCTGCGAACAATCCGAACGGGTGTTCCAAAGCATTGAAGCGGTGCTGGCAGCGGCCGGACTTGGTTTTGAACACGTCGTGCGCGTGGCGGCGTTCCTGGCCAACCTTGCCGATTACCCGGCCTTTAACGAGGTCTATAACCGCCATTTCGCCATGAATCCGCCGCCCGTGCGCACCACCATCCAGGCCGGCCTGCCCTTGGGCGCCCTGGTGGAAGTGGAAGTCACGGCTGCAGCGGAATGAAAAACGCTCTTGCCATCTGGTTCGACGCGCCGCTGCCTTACCCTGCGGCCATGCGGTTGCAGGACGACCTGGTGCGCCGGCGGATTGCCGAAACGCTGCCGGACCTGGCGCTTTTTCTGGAGCATACGCCGGTCGTCACCCTGGGCAACCGCGGACAGGCCGAGCATGTGCTGGCGTCCGCGGCGGAATTATCGAGGCGCGGTATTGACTTAATACATGCCACCCGCGGCGGCGACGTCACTTATCATGGACCGGGCCAGGAAATCATATATCCCATCATGCGCCTGGGACTCAATGAAGCCGATGCCCATGGATATCTGCATAATCTGGAGGAAATCGCCATCCGCACCGCGGCGGATTTCGGGGTAGCGGCGTTTCGGCGGTCCGGCAAAACAGGCGCTTGGACTGAGGCCGGCAAATTGGCGGCCATCGGCATCCGCCTCAAGCGATGGATCACATTTCATGGCATGAGTTTCAACGTCCGGCCGGATTTAAACGGTTTCCAAACCATCGTGCCCTGCGGCCTGCTTGGTGAGGCCGTGACATCATTGGAACTGCTATTGCCCGCAACGTGCCCCGCACCGGAGGCGGTGCGCGCCAGGATGACGGAACATTTCAGCGTGGTATGCCGCCGGCCGGTGTCTATTCATCGCCCGCCATGGCCGGGGCTGCCTGGAGATTTGCGCGCCATGCTCGCAGCGGCAGCCGGCGAATTACAACCGCCTTTCACCCGCTCTTGAGAGTCGGGACGTGAAGCAATTTTCGTTTTGAACAGAAGGCGGAAGAAGAGAACAAAGGGGACGGAGGCGGAGGATTTGAACAGAAGGCGGAACAAGGACAGAACAAGAATTTTTTGGGGTTGAACAGAATCCAGAACAGGGGAACGAGAGGGCCGAGGTTATGGCAAATTCCGGCTTCCCTTGAATTATCCTTTTTCCGCCCTTGTTCCGCCTTCTGTTCAAAATTCCGGATTTCCGCTTTCGCGATCTTTGCATTCTTTTGCGGTGAATTTCCACCCCTTCGTGATCTTCGTGTCCTTCATGGTTAAATTCTGATTTCCCGCTTCGCGTCATTTGCCGGTTACGCCATGCCGCGGTCGAAGTTGCCGCAATGGCCGGCCGGACCATCCGTTCCGGCGCGCAAACTCCGCCAGATGGACCGCGTTTCAGCGGCGGAATAAGTCCGCCAGATGAAGTCGGCGCGGACGTGCCTGGCGCCCAACTCCCAAAGCGCGCGCCTGTGCGGCCATAAATTAAGCGGCGCATGGCCAACCAACACATTCCGGCAGCCGCGCCGGCAGACATGCAGCCAATCGCCATGCGCGGATTGCAAATCTAATTCCGGGCGCCGGCACCCGGCATGGCCGGCGCAGCGCGGCGCATGGAGTACGCAGGTCTCCGAAAGCATCAACGGCGTATCCTGGTAAACAATCACTGCGGCCGGCAATGGCAAATGGTTGAACATACTCCGCCAATTTTCCCGCCCGTCTTCAGGCGACAACGTAACCCGGGTAATTCCCTGCTCCTGTAATTGCCGGGCGGCGGCGCGGTTGACGGTGTATAGCGGCCAATCGGCGGCAATATCCAGGGCTGCCGGTTCCACCCCGGCCATCCGGAGCAATTCCATGCCGCCGATGTTGGAAATTTCCCACCGCCGCCAGCCATCCAGCCACAGCTTCCGGATGACAGGACGCAATTTATTCTCATCCGCAGCGCGGACGATAATCGGCAAGGCCAAACGCAGCCGGCCGGCCCCGATCCTTCCGCGCCAGTCGGCCAGGCATTGCCGCAGCTCCCTTAAATCGCCGCCGGCGATGTCGAGGATTAATTCTTCCAAGCCCCGGTAATCCTGCTCCTGGAATGACTCCAGGCACGCCGGCTGATCGGTTTTTAACGACCATGCCCATTGCAAAGCGGACAGTTCCGCCGGCTGGCCATGCAAAGCTTCAGGAGCGCCGCGAGGCGGCGCCCCACCCTTATCCTTCAGCCAGGCAGATACGCGCGCCCGGGCGTTCTCCCGCCGGGCGGCCCGGCATGCTTCCAGCGCCGCTACCATTTTCCGCCGCGCAATTTTCACGACGGAAACCGGCACAAACCGGCGCTCAGGATTGGAAAGGTGAAATTCCGCCAGACGCCAATCGCTATCCTGCATTTGCTCAATGGCATTCCGCGCGGCGTCCGCGGTCAAGCCTTCACCGCGCGCCGGCGGCGCGGCGCAGTGCATGTCAAACGACACCAACGCGCCCGGCGCCGGCGCGCCGGGCCAAACCGACTGCGCCCGAACGCGGATGCAATTATCCGCAATTGCCATGCTTGCAGATACCGGATGCCGCACCCGGTATTGCCCCGGACGCGGACGCGAAAACTTTCCGGCGCGTTTCACCGCCTGGGAAGCGGAGCAACAGATGGCGGCGCCGGCGGGGATGGTCGGATGATTGGGCGGCAAACGCACCTCAACCCGCACGCCGGCTTCCACGCGCACCGGGGCCCGCGCCGACGGCCGGGGATGCAGACGTATGGCGGTCACGGCAAAGCCGAACGGACGCGGCGCGCCGGGCAAGTCAACCTGCAAGCCATCGTGCAATTCCAGGGCGCGGCCGGTTTGAAAAGCCAGCCAATCGCTGCCGGCACGGCGCCGGATACCCGCCGCGGCGCCGATCGGGCAACCACGATGCCCCACCCCGCGGCGTGCCACCGGCGGCGAATGCGCGGCCGGGCGCGCGTACAATTCCGTCCAGGGGCGGCTGAAGACCACGCGCACATCGTCCTCCAGCGCGCGCAATTCCGCGGCCGGCACGGGCCCATCCAGCAGTCGCCGGTACAACCGTGTTGCCATGGCCACGTACAGCGACGACTTTTTGCGTCCTTCGATTTTCAAGGCGCGCACGCCCGCTTGCGCCAGTTGGGGCATCAGAGCAGCCAGCGACAGGTCCTTCATCGAAAACGGGAAATCAGGCGCGGTATCCGCCGGCGGAGCCGGCGGCTGGAAAGCTTCGCGGCAGAGATACGCGCATCGTCCGCGATTGCCGCTGCGCCCCAGCAAATGCGAAGAAAAGAGGCATAATCCGCTGTAACTGTAACAGAGCGCGCCATGCACGAAAGTTTCAACTTCCACGCCGCCATCTCGGGCGATTGCCCGGATTTCCGGCAAGGCCAACTCCCGCGCCAGCGTCACGCGCTGGAATCCGAGATCCCGCGCGGCCCGCGCGCCGGCCAGGTTATGCACGGCCAACTGGGTGCTGGCATGCCGGGCCGTATCCGTCGCGAATTCGCGCGCCAGGCGCAAAACGCCCAGGTCCTGGATAATCAGGGCATCCACCGGCAATTCCGCCAGCATCTGAAGCCTGTCGGCGGCGGCCGGCAATTCCGCGTCCTGCGCCAGCGTGTTGAAGGCGACATACACGCGCCGCGGCGGCTGCAGGGAGTGGGCATAAGCGGTAATCTCCGAGAGCGCCTCCATGGAAAAATTTTCCGCATCGGCCCGCGCCGAAAAATCGGACAATCCGAGATAAATGGCATCCGCGCCGAAATGCAGCGCGGCGTAGCCTGCATCCGGCCCGCCCGCCGGCGCCATCAATTCCGGGCGGGATCGCGCATGGGCATGGGAAGCCGGTTGAACGATGAAATGCGATGCTGGTATGGAATGCGGAACAGAAGTCATTGGTGACTGACAATGTCAGCGCGGAATTTTTTTTACATAAGGCGGAACAAGGATAACGAAGGTGAAATACGAATAAGTTTAGCTAAATTGCGCCAGGCAGGACTAACCTTATTCTGCCTTATGTTCCAATCCTCAGGCTACCCCCTGTTTTTCACTGCCGGATTCCCAAGCAGCGTAAATTCCGCAGGGCAGAATCCGGCCGCCCGCGCCGGCGGGCAAGCCCAACTCGCCGCCGGCGACCCGGCCGGACTGCGCGGGCATGATATCCCGCAGGAGATTCACCAGCACGACGGGCGACAAGCCGGTGGTGTAGGCATTGACCAGGAAAAACAAGGGCGTATCCGACAGCAATTTCCGGCTTTCGCCCAGCAGCAGCGCCAGTTGGTCTTCCAGTTTCCACACCTCGCCGCGGCTGCCCCGGCCGTAGGAAGGAGGATCCATCAGCAGGGCGTCATAGCGCCGGCCGCGCCGTTGTTCCCGGCGGATGAAAGCCAGGCAATCGTCCACGATATAGCGCACCGGCGCATCCGCCAGGCCGGACAAAGCCATGTTTTCCCGGCACCATTGCACCATGCCGCGCGCCGCGTCCACATGGCAGACCTGTGCCCCCGCGGCGGCGGCGGCGGCGGTGGCCGCCCCGGTATAGCCAAAAAGGTTAAGCATGCTGATTGGCCGTGCCGCCCTGCCGATTTGCGCGTCAATCCAGTCCCAGTTCACCGCCTGCTCGGGAAACAATCCCATATGTTTGAATCCGGTGGGGCGCACTTTGAAAGTCAGGCGGCGGTAAGACACCGTCCAGAAATCCGGCAATGGCCGGGACATCTCCCAATGCCCGCCGCCCTCGGCGTTGCGATGATAATGCGCATCCGCGCCGCGCCACTGGTCCGGCGCGCCGCAAGGCCAGATCGCCTGGGGATCGGGCCGGATCAGCTTGATTTTGCCCCAGCGTTCCAGGCGTTGGCCTTCCCCGCAGTCCATCAACTCGTAATCCCGCCAGCCATCCGCCACGCGCAATATCTGATTTAATTCCGACATGTCGTCGTCCCAAATTCACCGTAAGGAAATCGGCAACGGAACCAGCAAAAAATATTCACCAAAGAACGCGAAAGAAGGAAGGTGCAATTAAACAGTCAGCCAATTTCAAAACTAACGTTTTGAATGAATTCAGGATTCAGGAGTCAGAATTCCGAATAAATGCAAACAGCCGTAAAATTTCCGCCTGCTGTTCAAAAATAAATCCTTATTCTCCCCTTGTTCCGCCTTCTGTTCAAATAAATCTTATTCCGC
>JAXGSX010000249.1:0-5445 GCA_040775225.1 Kiritimatiellia bacterium
GCGGCGGTTTGTGCGCGGCTTGCCGTCGGGCGGCGGCAAGCCGGGCATCATGCAGGCGGACATGGAACACCTGCACCACCGGCTGTCCAAGTCGGGCATGTCGCAACGCCGGGTGGCGACGGTATTGTATGTCCTGGGCATTTTCCTGGTCGGCGTGGCGCTGTTGGGGCTGGTTTACCAGGCTTACGCGGTGGGTATTTACCTGGCGGCGTTTGTCGCCGGGGCGTACGTGGTAGTGCGGCATCTGGCGCGGGTGGAATTGTGGGACAGCGGATCGGCATTGCTGTACGGGTTGCGGCGCCCGCCCGGCAAGGCGGCGGCGGTGATCCTGTATCCGGTGGTGGATGCGATAATCCTGGCGTGCTGTCTGGCGGCTTCCCTCTGGCTGACTTGGCCGGAATTGACGCCGCTCGCTTTCAAATACGCCTGGCTGCACGCCGCGCCGGTCTGGGTGGGCTTGTCGTTCATCGCCATGTTCCTGGCGCGAACTTACCAGCGGGTATGGAGCCGGGCGCGGATCGGGGAACTCCTGCTGCTGGGCGCCGCCATGTTCCTGGGCGCTATGGCCAGCGTGGCGCTCACCGTGCTGCGCGGCGAAACACTGGACCGCGTTTTGATTTTGCAGGCGCTGCTCTATTTCGGCATGGGGCTGCCGCTGGTCGCGGGTGTGCGCATGGTATCGCGCACCCTGCAGGACATCATGGCCTTCAGCGCCAGGCATCCTTCGCTGGCGATTTACCGGGATTGCCATAATGTCCTGGTTTACGGCGCCGGTGTGCGCGGCATGCTTTTTCTGCGGCAGCGCAGCGCCCGCTATCCCGGCCCCGGCGACCGCCGCCGGATCGTGGGGATTATGGATGACGACGCCAACCTGCATGGGCGCTGGGTGTACGGCTACCCGGTGCGCGGGGGGATTGAACGTTTGGAGGGGTTGGCCAAGCGGCATGGCGTCAAGGAAGTGGTAGTGGTGGCCGGGCTTAAGCCGGATGTTTTGCGGCGTCTGTGCGCGGTCGCGTATCGGCAAAATCTGGTTTTGACCGAGTGGCGCGTGGAGGAGCGCCCGCTGGCGGCGCATATAGTTCCGGATTAGGCGCGGTATGTTCTCCGCAGAGGGCCAGGAGGCGGTTAAAGCTTGTGTTTTGGGCTGCGATTGGGGATAATACCGGTTCCATTTGGCATAAAAGCGTTTGGTGAACAATGAAACTCGTGCGTTTTGGGGAACCCGGCCGGGAAAGGCCGGGCGTTTTAGTGGAAGCCGCCGGCGCTCCGCCGATGATTTTGGACGTGCGCGGCATGGCCTACGACCTGGAAGATTACAACGAGGATTTTTTCCGCCGTTTCGGCATGGCGCGGCTGCCGGGGCTGCTGTCGGAAAGCGGGCGCAAGCTCGTGCCGGCCGCCGGCGTCCGCCTGGGTCCCCCGGTGGCGCGCCCGGGGAAAATCATCTGCCTGGGCAAGAATTACGCCGGCCATGCCCGGGAATTCGACGCCAAGGTGCCGCCGTCGCCCATTTTGTTCGATAAGGCCGCTACGGCCGTAACCGGGCCGCACGATCCGATTTGCCTGCCGCCCGGCGCCGCGGTGGTGGACCTGGAAGCGGAATTGGCGTTGGTGATCGGCCGGCCGGCCAGCCGGGTGGCGGAGGACCGCGCGCTGGAATATGTCGCCGGCTACATGGTTTTAAATGATGTGACCGACCGCGCCGCACAGCGCGCGGACGGCCAATGGTTCCGCGGCAAGAGTCCGGACACGTTTTGTCCCATAGGACCGTGGCTGGCGACGCCCGACGAAGTGGGGGATCCCGGCAACCTGCGGATTGAATCCAGGGTCAACGGGGTGTTGCTGCAAAACGCCAACACCACGGACATGATTTTCAAAATCCCCTTTCTGATAGCTTATATCAGCGCTACGATCACTTTGCTGCCGGGGGATGTCATTGCCACCGGAACGCCCGCGGGCATTGGTTCGGCGCGCCGGCCGCCGCTGACGCTCCATCCCGGCGATGCCGTGGAAGTGGCGGTGGAAAAACTTGGCCGGCAGGTTAACGCGGTTCAATAAGAGGTGATTTTGAGGGGGAATGCGGCCAAGCGTATCGTTTTTGTCTGTACCGGCAATGTCTGCCGCAGCCCGATGGCCGAATACCTGTTGCGCCATCACCTGCGCGGCGGCGCGGGTTACAGCGTCAGTTCCGCGGGGTTGCATGCGCTCCCGGGATTAATGGCCAGCCCGGCGGCGGTCGAGGTTTTACGGGAAAAAGGCATTGATTTGACTCCGCACCGCAGCCGGATTCTGACCAGAGGCATGGTGGAAGAAGCGGCGGTGATTGCGGCCATGACGGCCGGACATGTTCTGGATATCAGGACGCGGTTTCCCGGCGCCGGCGTTAAAACCAGGTTGCTGACCAGTTTCAGCCGCTCGGCGGCATCGGACCGCGATATTGCCGATCCTATCGGGTGTTCCGTGTCCGTTTACCGTGAAATCCGGGACGAGATTGACGCGGCCTTGCTGGATATGATTTTATTTCTACAAAAGGGGTCCCAATGAAAATAGCGATTGGTTGCGATCATGGCGGGTTTGAAATGAAAACAGCGCTGCTGGAGGCGTTGCAGGCCCGCGGCGTGCAAACGGAGGATGTTGGCTGTTACGACCGGGCGTCGGTGGATTATCCCGACTACGCCGCGCTGGTGGCGGACAAGGTTTCGCAGGGCGCGGTGGATCAGGGTTTGCTGATCTGCACCACCGGCATCGGCATGAGCATCACGGCCAATAAATTTCCGCGCGTGCGCGCGGCGCTCTGCCTGACGCCGCGCATGGCCAAGATGGCGCGCGCGCACAACAATGCCAACGTGCTGGCGCTGGGCGGCGAATTAATCAGCGTTGAGGATGCCCGCGCCGTGCTGGCCGCCTGGCTGGACGAGGATTTCGACAAAAGCGAGCGGCACCAGCGGCGGGTGAATAAAATCCATGCCTACACCTGCAACATGGTTGATCCGGTGGAAGTCGGCGAGGCGGATCCGGAAATTTACGCCGCCTTGCGCAACGAAGCCCGGCGCCAGCGCGAAAACCTGGAGTTGATCGCCTCGGAAAATTACGTCAGCCGCGCCGTGCGCGAAGCCGCCGGCTCGCTTTTGACCAACAAATACGCCGAGGGCTATCCGGGCAAACGGTGGTATAACGGCTGCGCTTTCGTGGACGACGCCGAAAGGCTGGCGATTGACCGCGCCCGGGAATTGTTCGGCGCCGAACACGTCAATGTCCAGCCCCACTGCGGCAGTTCCGCCAACCTGGCGGTTTACCTGGCGGCGCTGCAGCCGGGCGACCGCATGTTGGCCATGGACCCGGCCCATGGCGGGCATCTGACCCACGGGATGAAGGTAAATTTTTCCGGCAAGTATTACAACGTCATGCATTACGGCGTCAACCGCGAAACCGAGCAGATTGATTATGACGAGTTGGGCCGGATGGCCGAGGCGTTCAAGCCCAAGCTGATCGTCGCCGGCGCCAGCGCCTATTCCCGCATCCTGGACTTCAAGCGGTTCCGCCAGATCGCCGACAGTGTTTCGGCCTATTTAATGGTGGACATGGCCCACATCGCCGGCCTGGTGGCGGCCGGGTACCATCCCAATCCCGTGCCGCACGCGCATTTTGTAACTTCCACCACGCATAAAACCCTGCGCGGCCCGCGCGCCGGCATCATCATGTGCCGCGAACAATTTGCGCAGGATGTTGACCGGCAGATTTTCCCGGGCATGCAGGGCGGCCCCTTGATGCATATCATCGCCGCCAAGGCCGTTTGTTTCCACCAGGCGCTGCAGCCGGAGTTCAAGACTTACCAGGAACAGGTGGTGCGCAACGCCCAGGTTCTGGCGGAAGGCCTGAAGGCTGAAGGATTGCGGATTGTTTCCGGCGGCACGGACAATCACCTGATGCTGGTGGACCTGACCCCCGCCGGGGTGACCGGCAAGGATATCGCCGCCGCCCTGGACGCCGCCTGCATTACCGTGAACAAGAACATGATTCCTTTCGACGCCAAAACGCCCTTCGTCACTTCCGGCATCCGGATCGGTTCGCCGGCCGTCACCACGCGCGGGATGAAAGAGTCCGAAATGCGCCGGATAGCCGCATGGATTGGCGCGGTAGTGCGCGATCACAAGAATGCCCAATTGCAGAAAAGCATCCGGAGCGAAGTGTTGGCCTTGACCGCCAAGTTCCCCGTTCCCTGATGCGGCGCGCGGCGGGGCGGCGGTCATGACCGCCGCGGCTGCTTTAACCGCCGCGGCCGCCGCCGATGGCGGCGTCGGCGCGCGCCACGGCATCGCGGAATGCCGTCAAGCCGGTGGCGGGCACGATGATCGTGTCGCGGCGCCCGCCGACATCTTCGGTCATCCGCAGAAACTGGCCGCTGGCGTTTTCCTTCAATTCAAAGAAAAATTGCTTGCGTTCAATCTGCAG
Organism: Kiritimatiellia bacterium; assembly: GCA_040775225.1. Lineage (GTDB taxonomy): Bacteria > Verrucomicrobiota > Kiritimatiellia > JAAZAB01 > JAAZAB01 > JAXGPF01. The sequence goes on from JAXGSX010000249.1 coordinate 4,453, forward strand.
GCGTTCGCTGTAAAGCAGCGTTTCGCCGGGGCGGTTTTTGCCGGTTGGCGCGCGTTGGGCAATGCCGGCGGCCGGCACGCTTTTCATCGCCGCGGTTGCGGTTTTCATGCATTGGCAGAATTTGGCTATAAAATTCATCATGGATTGCGCTCCCCCCCAAAAACAGCAATTCCCCGCGGACAATTACATTATTAGCACAAAAAGCCGGCCTTGCAAGCGCTAAAATGCCGCACCGCCGCCGATTGATTGTGTTTGACAATCTGCGGCCGGGGGGAATAATTAAGCGTTCATTTATTCACGGATATTGCCGTCCGCATACAACCATCCATCACAAGGGGACATTATGTCAAAGTCAAGCCGCCAGCATCCGGCGATCGCGTTGTTTGAAGAATTGCTGGCGGCGCCCGCGCCCCCCGGCCGGGAGTCCGCCATGGCGGAATTGATCCGGGGCAAAATCTCCGCGCTGGATTTCACGCCGGAAACCGATCCCGCGGGCAACGTGCTCGTGCGGATGAAGGGCGGCAAAAGCGGCGCCCCGGTGATTCTGGCGGCGCACATGGATGAAATCGCCCTGATGGTTAACCGGATCGAGCCGGATGGCCGTCTGCGCGTTGTGCCTTCGGGCGGACTGATGCCGCACAAGACCGGCGAGCGCCTGATGGACATCATCGGCGACGGCGCAATCCTGCCCGGCGTGCTGTCGTGCGGTTCGGGCCATATCCGCGAACTGAACAAGGCGCCGGACTGGAGCGACTACTGGGTGTTTACCGGCCTGTCCGAGTCGCAATTGCGCGCCGCCGGCGTGCAGGAAGGCGCTTCGCTCGTGCCGGCGCGCGCGGGCCGCGGGCCGGTCCTGCTGGGCGATCCGGCCGATCCCCTGGTCGGCGCCTGGACTTTTGACGACCGCATGGGCATGGTGGCGCTGCTGCGCCTGCTGGCGGCGATCCGCGCGGAGAAAATTTCGCCGGCCTGGCCGCTGCTGGTGGCCTTCAC
>JAXGSX010000250.1:0-5437 GCA_040775225.1 Kiritimatiellia bacterium
CCGGCGCCGGTATTTTTGAGCCAGGCCGGTCATGGCGGCGGCGCCACATAAGTCTGCCAGGTCCTGCAGCGCCTTGAGATAAAACATGTTAGACAGCGTGGAAACCGGCCCGCGGCAGACGGGCGAAGAGTCCAGCAACAACAGCCAGCGGTCATCCGTGCGCAGCAGGCCGCGCTTGGCGTCCAGGAATGATGGATAATAAGCCATGATGCTTTCGATCTCCGGCGCCAGTTGCCGGAAGAGGCGGATGTCGCCCGTCCGCCAGCAATACTCCCAGTGCGACCAAATCCACGACAGGGTGTAATCCGGCATTACCCAGTTGTAAAGATGGGCCGGGGCCAGTCCGTAAAGAACGCCGGCCGGACTTTTATGCCGGGCCATGATCTCGATCCCGCGCCGGAACAACCGGTTGTCACTCATCAGGTAATGCGTGGCAAACGATTGGACATGCGCGTCGCCCCACCACATGGCCTGCTCGAATCCGGGGCAATCCATGTAGGCGTCGGTCATGCAGCATTGTTGGGAACGGTAACAGCACTCAAAAATCCTGTTCAGACGCTTGGAAGAAGTTGTGAAATTGCTCGCGCCCGTCAGCGGGTAGCCGACCAGCCGGGCGTCAACCCGGATGTTCAAGCGCGGCGCCGGACCGCGAATTATGACCATCAAATATCGAAATCCCCAGTAATGGAAATTCTCATATTCGGAACATCCCTTCCCCAGAATAACTCTCGATGCCAATGCCGGCGCCCGCCCCGCATGTTGATCCGGATCGAACACAAGGGGTTTGCCATCTCTGAGTCGTTCGGTGGAAATAATGTCAACCACTTCCCCGCCCCGTGCGCCAGCGGCTTGCAACCTGACGCATCCGGTAATTTCCACGCCAAAATCCATCACATATGAAACGAACATGCCTGGTTTGACGGGCGCGGCGTTAAATGCCCGCAATTTTCCGTAACGATTCAATTTCAAGGTTGCCGGCCGCCATGCTTGCTGTTCGGAGAGGCAAGTCCTGACCACGCAATCCTTGAGCGGACTGCCAGCGCCATCCGACTCCAGTACGATGGATTGTGGCCGCAAAAAATCATCTTCCCGTAAAAGCGGAATGCCGCGTTCGCTGAAGGCAGGCCAGGGATCCACCCCGCTTTTATAAGGAAACCCCTTGCCCCATTGGCTGTCGTCATAACCAACCCGGCGCCAATCATCCTCCAGGCGCGCGTCAAAATGCTCCTGGAATTCCATCTGGGCGGAAAGGCGGGACAGGTTACGCAAATGGCCGGGGGATGTCCGCGCCCGCCATTCCTCCGTACCAGTGGACAAATCCACGCCGGCCGCGCGTCCGGCCAGGATGAACCCTGCCCACCCCTGGTGCAGGTATTTGCAGGTATGCACGCCGGGATTATACGCCCGGACGGCGATCACATTGCGGCCTTTCCGCAAAAAGGGCGCTATATCCACCCGGTCAAACGGCCATTCAATCTGCCAGCCGCGCGCCGGCCCGCGGCAGATATAACGGTTATTGACGAACAACTGGTAAGCCGCGTCCGCGGTGACGCATATTTCCGCCCGGCGCGGCGTCTTTGCCAACCGGAACGTCCGCCGGAACTGCGCGAACACATTGATCAGATCCAGGCAGGGCAATCCCGGCCAAATCCACTGCGATTTTTCGAAGGGACCAGCGGACATAGATTATTCCTCTCACAAAAAGTCACTCAGCCACCAAGAAAGAAGCGTCTGAAAAACATGACCTTTGACGCCTCTGCCGCACAGTTACATGCATCCCTTCAGCATCTGCAAATCCATTGCGCCTTTGCGGCTTAGCGCCTTTGTGAGATACTCCTCCCCATGACACCCTAATCCTGCATGCGCCGGCAATAATACCTGACCAGGTCGAATTTGGCGTCTGGCGGAATCCGGTGGTCCGGGCACGGCAAATATCCGCCCAGCGCCACCAGCGGCTTCAATCGTTCAATTTCATCGTCCACTGCCCGCCGGTCCCGGGCGAACACGGTTTTGTTCATTCCGCCCACCCCGCGCAATGCTTTCCCGTATTTTTTACGCCAGGGCGCAATCGAGGCATTCCAGGTTCCAACTTCGATCGGGAACATGGTGTTCACGCCGTTTTCGAACCAAGCCGGGATCAAGGCGTCAACCAAACCGTCGCAATCCAGCGAAACGAGGTCCACGCCATGCTCGCGCAGCAAGCCGGTGATGCGTTTGTAATACGGTCCAATTTTCCGGGCAAACACTCCGGGTGAAATCAACGGGCCGTTTTTGAAGCAGATATCCTCCCAGAAATGGGCGTAGTCGAATTTAACGCCGGAACCCAGGGCGGTCCGGACGCATTGAAAACACAAGCCGGCCACCGTGTCAATGATTTCATCGAACAAAGGCTCATCGTCAACCTGGAGATACGCCAGATTTTCCACGCCGAGGTAATCACGGACAACGCCGATCAAAGAACCGCAATGCAAGCCATACAGATAATTACGCTCTTCTTCCCGCAATTTGCCGGCCGCTTCCGCAAACGGCATTTTCCCAAATGATTCGCCGCCCGCCGGCGCGCGGTTAACCCGGTCGGGATGAAACTGAAGCCGCGGCAGAAACTCCTTCTCCCATGAGACGCGATCCTTGAGCACATGATCAACTTCGGCGGGAATGGAAATAACGCCCTTGCATTTGCGGACCACCACACCCTGCGCGTTAAGTGCGTCATAGGAGCCGTCGGAATTATTGCGAAGCACCTTGGTCTCAAAGGGGGGCGTCAACCCGATGTTGGGCGACAGCAGCGTGTCATCGGCATAACCGCAGTCAAAGCCAAGGCATTTTGCCAGTTCTGCGGCGGGTTGGCGGGCATGGTACAACTCCCGGCATTCCGCCGTCAGCTCGCCGTTCTGCTCCCATTTTTTCCAGGTCTCGCCCCAGAAGCCGAAGTGGACCACCGGCAGCCGGTCATACGGCTGATAATTCAAGCAAGCCAGAATCCGTTCGCGGTTATTCATGCAATTTTCAGCCCGGCGGCAGGGGCTTCCCCAGCGCTTCCTCGTAAACGGCGATCACATTTTCCACCGGGGTATCCGGCTGGATGCAATGGGCGGGCGCAAAGATGTAACCGCCGCCCGGCGCGATAACGTCCAGCCGGTGTCGGGCCTCGGCGCGGCATTCCGCCTCCGTGCCGAACGGCAGGGTTTTTTGAGTGCTGATCAGCCCGCAAAACGCCATTTTGCCCCGGCACAAGGCGCGCCATTTTTCCAGGGGCTGCATGCCCGGCGGTTCGGGTTGCATGGCATCGAGCACATCCAGCCCCATCTCGATGAATGCCGGCATGATTTCATGCGTATCGCCGCAGGAATGCAGCATGGCCTTGGCGCCGAAAGCATGCGCCAGGTCAATGAACTTCTGCAGCTGCGGCCGGAAGATTTCATCGAAATCCTTCTTGGAAAACATCCGTCCGTTCTGGTTCCCGCAGTCCTCGCCCAGGCGGACGATGTCGATCCGGCCGTCCGCGGCCTCCAGCGAACGCTTGATGATCGCGTACTTCACCGCCACGTATTTTTCGATGATGGCCAAACCCACTTCATCGCGGGCGGCGATGTCCATCATCACCTGCTCCATGCCCCGCGCGCGCGACAGCCCGTTTAAAATGTCCGGCGTGCCCTCGCCGCCCACGCAAATCGCATAATGCGCGTGCCTTGCGCACTTCCCCGGCAAGGCGGCATAATCGTAATCATCCGGATCGTTCCAGGGCCAGTCGGCGATGTCCCACATGGTTTGAATTTGGGCCATGGGGAAGGAAATGCATTCCACGTAAGTTGCGCCGGTGTCCGTGGTAATCTTGCGCGTGGCGCCTTCGAGGTTGAACCGCGCGGCGCCCGCCGGCTTGGGCCGGCGCCGGCCGACTGGTTTCAAGTCCGGGTGCACGCGCCGGAAATCCACACCCAACGCCTCCGACACGCTGTGCCCGCCGAAATACGCGGTCAGTTTCTCGCCCATTTCCGGCGTCAGGTACATCTCCACCGGCACGCGATCCGGGCGGCCCCAGGCCAGCGCGCATTGCACCCGTTCCTTCGATGTCATACCGCCATTTCCTTTTGCGTTTTTCCCAGCGGATTATCTCACCGGAATCCGAAAATCGTCCCGCGCGGGATGCGTTCGTAGCAGCCCATGTCCGGCAGCCGGGCGAACCGGTCCAACCTGGGCCGGCCGTCCAAATCCACCGCGTCCGGCGCCAGAGTCCAATCCAGCAAGGCGCCGGAGTTGACACCGGGCGATCCGGAGCCAAGCCGGAAATTGCCCGATTCCCATGCCAGGAAGCCGGGATCGTTGGTCGTGACGTTCACCAGCGCACCGGCCTCGCTGAGGTGATTGGTCGGCGTAACGCAGCAATGACCCAGCGCGTAAGCCGCATTATTCGTGCGGATGTTTTCATCCGCCGGCGCGCTGTTGTGATAGGCAATCACGTTGGTCAGAGTCGCGTTGGTGGAATCGAAAAACCATACGCCGCCGGCATAATTCGTCGCCGCATTGCCCGCGACCGTACAATTTTCCAGGCTGACGATCTTGTTGGTATCGCTCAAGCGGACGAACACACCGCCGCCGATCAGCGCGTGGTTGCTGACAATCAGGCAGTTGCGCACAATCAACTCGTCAGCCTCATCATACGTGTAGGTGGCATAAATACGCCGCAAGTACATCCCGCCGGCGGTGCAACCGTCCGCCGCATTATTGGCGATAATGCAATTTTCGAAACGGCCCGGCGCGTCCCAGTAGACCCCGGCGCCGCCCACCTGTCCGGGATTGGAACTGGATGCCATCACCCGGTTGCCGGAAATATCACAATGGGTCACCAAGACCTGTGTGTTGGTGTAAACGGGAGCCGCAATATAGGAATACAACCCGCCGCCAAAGGATGTGGCCACATTGTCAATCACGGCGCAATTGCTGACCAAGACCCCGCCCAATCCCAGGCTGGAGTCCGCCCAGACAAACATGCCGCCGCCGCTGACCGAAGCCGTATTGCCGGAAACGGTGTTGTGTGCAAAAACAGCGCCTTGGCGAATGGCATACAGAAGCACTCCGCCGCCGAAACTGTAGGAGAACGGCACGGTCAGATTGTTGACAATGGTATTACTGATTAAATTCGCCCAGCGGTATCCCAGCGCGCCGCCGCCGCTGTTGGCCTGGTTGTTGCTGATCACACAGCCGATCACATGGCACCGGCCATCCGCCCCATCGCCCCGGACATACACGCCGCCGCCGCCGGCGTAAACGGCGGTGGACAGGTTGGTATTGTACGCCAGCGTGGAATTGCGCAACGTGCCGCCGCCGCCGGCGATATAAACGCCGCCGCCGCGGGCGGTGCCTTCATTGGTGACGGTGTTGCCCTCGATGATGCAATTTTCGACATAAGCGTTCACGCTGCCCATGTAAATCCCGCCGC
>JAXGSX010000251.1:0-5437 GCA_040775225.1 Kiritimatiellia bacterium
ATCACAATGACACGGCCGGTTTTTTCCCAATGTACGATCCGGCGCTCGACGGCGACTCGCCGGCCGCCGACAGTGTTCCGGACGACTTCCGGATTGACGATGCCCGCCGGGCTTTCGCCATGCAATACATCCAGGAACGCTGCCGCAAATGGAAGGCCCAGGTCGAGATGCTCCAGTGGTCCGCGCTGGACCGGCTGGCGTCGGAAATGCCGCCGAACGATCCCTTGATTGACAGCCGGCCGGATGCCCAAATGGCGAAATTGGCCGCGGAAATGCGCCGGCTTGGGTACCCGCTGATGCCGGGCATCGTGGCGGAATATCAGCATCCGGCGCCTGGCGCCGACCGGCAACCTGGCGGGTAGGGGAACCAGCATGATTATCTCATGGAAAATCGGGGGGGCTGGCCGGGCGTTGGCAGTTTGGTTGTTGTGCCTGGCGCTCGCCGGCCAGGCGGGCGCGGAAGATACCGTCAAAGACCGGGCCAAATGGCGGCTGGCCACCCGCGCGGCCGCCAAACACGCGCAGGAAGCCGCGGCGCAGCTTCCCGACGCCCGGGAGTCCGAACGGATTCTTTTGGCGGAATACCTGGCGGGGGCCATGCAGACGAATATTGCCGACCATGCCGCCTTGGCCGCCAGCCGCGATAAATCCCAGGAACTTGCCCGCGCCTGGCGCCGGGCAAGCGCCGAAAACATTCTCCAGTCGGCGGCGGATGAAATGCGCCCGTATTCACCGGCGCCGGTAACCGTAGCCGATATTAAAAATGCGCTGGGCGCGGAATGGCCGGCACTGATCGAAACCCAGACGGATGCATTCATCATCAAAACTTTCCCCGCAGTGTTTGCCGAAGCCCGCCACCGCGCCGTCGCCCTGGCCGTCCTCGAGGCTGACCGGCAGCTTCGGTACCCGGCCATGCCGGAATTGGACGGCAAGTTAGCCGCGCTGCTGGCTGGCCGCCCGCCGGCTGACCGCATGGGCGAAGCGGAATATTCCAAGCTGCAAGCCTGGCTGGAATCACGGGCCGGCGCCGGCGGCGGCCCGATGTTTGAGGAAGTGGCCCAACACGTCCGCGCCGGCGGCGGCCGGATGCGGATGGAAATCCGGCGTCAATATGAAGCACAGGCCGCAACACTCGATGCCGCCGCCGCCGCGCTCCCCGCGGATATCCGGCGCGCCGACGCCATGACGCGGGATTTGGCCGCGGCCCTCGACCGCGCCGCCGCCAAACTGGAGCCGGCTGACGGCGCACCGCGTTACGGGATATTTCAAATTGTCGCCAACCACCGCGATGCGGCGGCCGCCGACCTCGAAACCCGCCGGTTCCAGGCATTCCTGCGCGCGCGCACGCCCGCCATGATTACCGCCAATGACACAGCCGCCGTGATCCAGTCGGATTTGGCTGCCCATGCAACTGCAAGCAATAGCCTGGCCTTGTTGCAGACGGAGTATCTGCGCGCATTGCCCCCTAAAATTGCCGGAGCCTATGCCGGGCCGGCGCCGGCGGATGCTCCGTATTTTCTGGAGCTTTGCCAACAGGATGAAATGCGCAACACACTAGCCAACCTGGTTCGGGATAAACTGCAAGCCATCCTGCCCGATGTCCGGCGCGAACTTGCCGGCCGGCAATATGCCGAACACTTCGCGGCGCTGGATGAACCAATCCCGCTGAACGATGCCTGCCTGACGGCGATCCTGGAGCAACGCGGCGCGCCGCCGGACTCCCTCGATACCGCGCTGGCGACGATGCGCCAGGGCGGGTATGCAGGGTTGCCCGATCCGGCCGGCCTCCACCTGCTCGATGAAACCGCGCAAAAGGTTATGGCGGCCGCCGCGGCGCGGGTTGCCGGCGGCTACTGGGCCGCGACCGAACAACTCAACCTGCTGGCCGCGCTGGAAAAAAACCGGATGGAGCGCCTGCGCCAGGATGTGAAAAACAACCGGCCGGTCGGCGACATTGCCGCCGACTGGCGGAAACAACTCTTGACCGACTGGCGTAAAACGGTAAAAAAAACCGGCACACCCTATGCCGGTTTGCTGGCCAATACCGAACGGCTACTTGAGAAGACTGTCCGCCAGCTTTACGACAGCGTCAGCCGGGATGCCGAATCCGGCGCGGCCAGCGCCTCTGCCGCGGCGGCCGGCCAGCCGGACGAGGGAGCGGTGGAAAAGGCCCGCGCGCTGGAACTGCGCCCCGAATCAACCCACGACATGGCTGCCGGCAGCGAATCCCCGGAACCGGCTGCCGCGGACGCCGGCGCGGGCGGAATGCAAGAGCAGGCCCTGGGCGTTTTCACCAATAAAAACCTGAAATGTCCGGATGGCGTGCTGGTGCTGGCTGACATCCCGGATGGCGGCTGCGAAGTTGCATTATACACCGCCGCCGGCCGCGCCGCCGTCGCGCGGTTTCCCGCCAACGACGTGAACGCGGCGGCGGACGCCATTTTCGCGGCCATGCAGCCGGAACTCCAAAAGATCATATCTTCATCCAAATCCCGTTGGGATGCCGCCAACGGATTTTATATTTTCCGGCGCCGGCCGGCCCCGGAATTCCGGCTGTACCTCGTGGTTGAAAGCGGCGCGGTCCGGCATCGCACGAGCTTGCTGCTGCGCCGGCGCATCGAGGACATGCTGGGCGAATGGTCGGCCGCCGAAGGGTTTGGCGTACGGCCGGTCAGCCTCGACTGGAAAGTCGGCTTGAATTTTTACGATGTCGGCGAATGACCGGCCGTCAGGTAATCGTGCGCCGCCAGGGCGTGCGTGCGGATGATATGCAGATATTCCTCGATTTCCACGTATTCGTCCGCCACGCCCATACCGTGGTTGGTCGGCCCGTAATAATAGGCCGGGATGCCCCGGGCGCGCCACAGGCGCAGGTCCGAGCCGCCCAGGCTGACGATCGGCGCCGGCTCGAAGCCCTTCAACTGCCGCACGCGGCGTCGGATGATGCGCGGCATCTCGCCATCCGGGTCGCTCCAAAGGGTAGGGGCGGAAGCCATGGGCTCTAATTTGGCTTCCGGATATTTGGCCAGGATGGTTTGGACGGCTGCCACCACCGCCGCCTCGGACACGCCGACCGGCAGGCGGATATCCAGGCCGATGGCGCACTCGGACGGCACCAGGTTGATCACCCCGCCGCCATGCAGTTGGCCGACGTTCAGGGTGACTTGACGGAGCGCGTCCGCGCCGCCGACGCCGAGCACCTGGTCGGTTGCCGCCCGTCCGGCATCCAGCCAGCGCGCGATGGCCGGCGGCGTATTGACCGGCAAACTGGTGATTTGACGCAAGTCCTGGATGATCTGCGCCGCCAGGATGGTCGCGCTGGGGCTCAAATGCGTGTAAGCGCCATGCGACCCGGGCGTGCGGACGGTGACTTTAAGGCGCAAAATGCCTTTTTCCCCGAAACGCAGGGTGTGCTGGCTGCTGGGTTCGCCATTCAAACAGCAATCGCCGGCCAGGTCCGGAAAGTTTTGGAGCAGGTAAACCGCGCCGCTGGGGCCGTAATTTTCCTCATCGCATACCGCGGTCAGGGTCAATCGGCCCGGGAGGCGTTCCCGGAGGCGGTGCAGGAAGATGAAGGTGAAAATCGAAGCGGCTGTGCCGCATTTCATGTCGCAGGCGCCGCGTCCGTAAATCCGGCCGTTGGCGATGGTGCCGCTCCAGGGCGGATGCGTCCATGCCGATTCATCCGCCGCCGGGAAGACATCCATGTGTCCGTTCAAAACCAGGTGGCGGCCCGGCTGGCTGCCGGTGAATGACGCCACCAGGTTTTGTTTGCCGGGTTCCGGCTCGATAATTTGATATGGAATCCGGTGAGCATCCAGGAGTTCGGCAACAAGTTGGCAAGCGGCGGCGGTATGTCCGGGCGGATTAGGCGTCTTGGCACGGATAAACCGGCAAAGGAAATCAATCAAGCCGCGCTGTTCCTGGTCAATCCAGCGCAAGAGGTCATTGGAATAATCATCCATAGCACAATGAAGGTTAAAGCATATAAGAACTGGCGAAATCCGATTGAGTGGCGGCAATATAGGCCCAGCCGGAAAGATTTACAAGCGCCAAACCTACGTCGCATAATATATCTTATGTCTAATAAGATATGCTTGAAACCACTATTTGTGGTGGCAACGGCGGATTTAACCGGATTTTGGCCGCAATCGGGTTTGGCGGGATTTGCGGGATTGCCGACAGGATTTGCATCGGATATCCGCGCACCACTGGCAATGCAGGCAGTCCCGGCAGCGGTGTTTTTTTGGCGGCCGTATCTGGTGCCTGGTCATGTAAAGCGCTCTAGCGGATCAAATAAACGAATTTCTGGGGTTTGCCGTCGCGTTCAATATCCAGGACGAATCCATTGACGCGATTTTTGACAAATTCGCTGATAAAATACTCGGCGCGCCGCTGGCTGGTCATGGGCATGGAATTGACCTTGCGGATGACGTCATTCTGTCGCAGGCCAAACGCATGGAACATTTCTTTTTCGCCGGCTACATCCAGCACATAACCGGCTATCCGGCTTTGCTTGTAAACCGGTTTCAGCGACTCAAAGACCCGCCCCAGGCGTTCAGTATCGGCCATCAGTTCCTGATAGTAATCCAGCAGCGCATCGCGTTTAAGCAGCCAGCGGCGGTCTTCCACGCGCGCGCCGAACCGCGCCAGCATGGCGTCTTCGGCGCCGGTGTCCAGGCCGGCGCGGTCGGCCTTCAGGGCGTCCCGGACAGGACCGCCGGCAAAACTGAGCCAGATTTTTTCCTCCCGGGAGCCCGCGCGCAAGATGGCGTAATCGGTTTGAATTTCCGCCACGAGCACCCCCGAATCGTTCAGGGCATCGCCCTCCCCTACCAATTTCTGGTTTCCCGGCCCTTGGCCCAGCAAATCGTCAATGATCGCCTTGCGCGACTGCTGGCGTTCGCCGCTGGCAAAAAAAGTCCCGGCCAGGCGGTATCGCTTGGCTAATTCGCCGCTGAACGCCGGCGCGGCGGGCGTGTGTTTTTGAAAGGCAGCCCCATTCCAAGACCGCGCCGCCGGCAATGCGGGCGAAGGCGCAATTGCAGGGGAACCCGCGCCGGCGGCATCCAGGCGCGGCAGGCAAAATGCCGCGCGGACCCGCCATGCCAGGAATAACGCGGACGCGATCAAAACCGCGGCCGCGGTAGTTTGCAGCAGCTTGATGCGCTGGCGTATCAGGCAGGATTCTTGCATATCTATGAGTGGCTTTCAAAAGTCAGCTTTTGAAAGCAGAATTCAGCAGCCAGAATTTGTTCTGAATTCTGACTCCTGTATTCTGAATTCTTTCAAAATGCGAGTTTTGAAATTGGCGGATTTTGGTAAAAGCGGCTGAAGCGATAAGCCGGATTCTGTCTCCGCCGCAGGCGGATGACGGTCATTTATCTATGCGATCAACCCGAAACCGGGCCGCGCATACGCAGCCGGGAGCGGGCCG
>JAXGSX010000252.1:0-5436 GCA_040775225.1 Kiritimatiellia bacterium
ATCTGTGAATGCATCTTACAAATGTCTTTCGCGAGAGCCGGATGCGGGAAATCTGCATGTCCGGTTCGACGAGGGGGAGGGCGGCTATCCTGGTGGATCGCCCCCTCTCTACTCTACTGTTCTTCGGTGCGCCAAGCAAAGCTTGGCTGTTTCTAACAGAATGAAAGGAATCTGTCATGTGAATTGATCGTTGCGCATGTAGCCGACCCAGCGGTGATCGGGAGTAATCCCGGCGCTGAAGCCTGGGGAGGCAAACGTGCGAGCCGTAGCGCAAGCGAACTCGATGCAGCCTCGTTACATCAATTGAGAGTGGCCAGCCTGACGGAGATGGTGAAGCCAGCATCTGCCGGGAAGCAACGATCGGGAGCACCGGCAGAGCTCTCCGGGGTGATAGGAGACGGCGCGCGCGGAAAGGACAGTCAGGAACTTGGGAGGCCCGCCGCGGTGTCGGGAGAGCCGACAAGCTTTCGAGGGAATCAATAACCTTGCAGGAGGCTGCGCGCGGGAGTCGGAGAAGCCCGTAGTAGTGATGAAGCGGGGTAATGCCCGTGGAGCGAAGGGGCTTCGGCGGAAGACGTGCGGAGTCAGAAGAGCGGAGGACTGATTGGACATACCTATGACAGAAGAAGCGGGGGAGCTGAGTCGGGTAGACGACCGGCTTTTGCCGCCGACACTCGCCGCTCTGAGACAGAAGCTGAGTCGGAAGGCCAAGCAGGAGAAGCAATTCCGCTTCTACAGTCTCTATGGGCATATCAGCCGTCCCGAGACGCTGCAAGCGGCGTGGAAGCAAGTCCGCGCCAACGGCGGCAAGCCAGGGCCGGACGGTGTGAGCATTGAGCAGGTCGAACAGGAAGGGGTTGAAGCCTTTCTGTGCGGTATTGAACGCAGCCTGAAGGAACGCACCTACCGCGCCGACAAAGTGCGGAGGGTGTATATCCGGAAGGAAAACGGTAAACTCCGCCCGTTGGGAATCCCGACGGTGCGGGATCGGGTGGTGCAGACCGCCGTGCTGCTGATACTGGAGCCGATCTTCGAGGCCGACTTCGAGGAATGCTCCCATGGGTTCCGACCGGGGCGTTCGGCGCACGATGCGCTGCGCGTGGTCTGGGGAGAACTGAAACAGGGGCGTTGCGCGGTTTATGACGCGGATTTGGCCGGATACTTTGACAGCATACCGCACGACAAGCTTATGGCTTGCTTGCGTATGCGGATAACAGACGGCTCCGTGCTCAAGCTGATCCGAATGTGGCTGAAAGCCCCGGTAGTGGAAACGGAGCAAGGCAAGCCGCCGACAGTTAAGCGCAACGAGAAAGGCACGCCGCAAGGCGGGGTCATCTCGCCGCTGCTGGCCAATGTCTATCTGCACTGGTTCGACGTGGTATTTCATCGCGTCAACGGGCCGGCGCATTGGGCGAAAGCCAGACTGGTGCGGTACGCCGATGACTTTGTGATACTGGCGCGGTATATCAGTCCACGTATCGAAGCGTTCATTGAGCAGAAGATTGAGGGGTGGCTTGGGTTGAGCATCAACCGGGAGAAAACCCGCGTGCTTGACTTGCGGGAGCCGGGGCAAACGCTGGACTTTCTCGGTTACAGCTTTCGCTATGACCGTGATATAAACGGCCGGCCCTGGTGCTATTGGAATCTGACGCCTTCGCGCAAGGCGCTCCAGCGGGAGCGCAACGCGCTGCGCCGGATGACCGGCCCGGAACAGTGCTTTACGCCCTTGCCGGAACTGATCGGACGACTCAACCGACAAATGCGAGGATGGGGGAACTACTTTTCGATAGGATACCCGCGAATGGCACGGCGACATGTCAACCGATATGTGCGTGAGCGACTCACACGCCATGCGCGCCGGCGCAGCCAGCGCGGATACAAACCTGCCGAGGGTGTGAGCTTTTACGCGCATTTTAAGAAGATGGGATTGGTCTATCTGTGAATGCATCTTACAAATGTCTTTCGCGAGAGCCGGATGCGGGAAATCTGCATGTCCGGTTCGACGAGGGGGAGGGCGGCTATCCTGGTGGATCGCCCCCTCTCTACTCTACTGGTTAAATCAGAAAAGGGGCAGAGGATCAAAGGCACAGAGGGGCAAGGTGTTCAGGCGTAAAACCTTAAAACGTAAAACCTTAAAACTTACGCCGAACTTACACCGCCCCGGTTCGCCCTCCATGAATCACCTTCCCGCCCGCTGTCTTGGCGGGTCAGAGTTTCCGGCGCAGGCAATAGGTGGTCAGGATGGCGGTGATCTGCGCCACCAGGGCCGTATGATCGGCTCCCAGCGGCAGACGCACGCTGGTGGCCGCAGCGACGGTTTTGTAGTCGCGATACAGGGTCTTCAAGTCCAGCAGGCTGGCGGCAGGATTGGCGACCCAGTGATCAATGGTTTCCAGCACCATTTCCTCGTATTGATCCAGCACGTCGGTGAGATAAACGCCGGTTTCCTCCGGGGTGCCGTCGGGAGCGGCGCGCCGGACGATTTCGTACAGGTCGTTAGCCATGTTCGTGGCGGTGTCGGCGGCGCCGGTCTCATACAACCTCAGCCAGGCTTCGGAAATCCGCCACTTGGCCGGCTGGCCGTCCTTGCGGCTCAGCAGTATGGCGAAGTACTGATCCTCTTCGCCGCAGCCGCAGTCTTCATCTTCATCCGCCGCGTCGCAGCATTCATTCCAGGCGCGCTTAAGCAGCGTGGTTTCATTCCAGCGGCTGAAAATGCGTTCGCAGTCATTAGGATCCACGATGATGAATTTTTCATCGTATTCATCTTCCAGGCAGCCGATGACCGCCACCCAGTGCCCCAGGTCCTTCACCAGGAGCATCGCCGGCAATCCCTTGCGCAGGTGCCGGCGGAGCCGGCCGGCAAACAGCTTGCCCTTGCGCTTCTCGTTGATGTGCAGAAATTCCGACCGGACGCCGTACCTGGCGGCGGCTTTGCGGTTCTGCTTTTCATCCGTGCCGGCCCAGAAAATGCGGCGCTGGACGCCCGCCGCGCGCGCCAGGTCGCGCTGTGTGGCTTCAATGCCCAGAATATACAGGCAGGTTGAAAGGCTGGACGGCCCGCAATAACTCGGCATTTGCGGGACTTGCATTGGCGCCAATTCCGCGGCCATAGTCATTTTCCCCTTGGATGAATTGGACCGGAACGGCCGTGGCCGGCCGTAAAATCAAGATGCTAGCATGGATTTTTTGAAACAAAAGCATAAAATTGCTTGCAATCGCGGAAGACACAGGCTAAAAATGAGTTATGACTGTACCAATCAACATTTTAGCGCATCCGCACCGCCGACGATCCGCCAGAAATATGCCGCCGGTGCTCCTGGTTTACAACCTGGATCGCGAATGGCCGGCCCATGACATCCATGAGGCGGTCGAGGAAACGGAAAAATTGGGGCGCGCTATGCGCCGCCAGGGCCACACGGTCAATCTGATCCGTGTCTGCAATGCCGATTTACCGCTCCTGTTGAAGCCGTATGACCCGGATGACTGGATTGTTTTCAACTGGTGCGAAGGGTTGCCCGGGGTGGATCACAGCGAGGCGGTGGCGGCGCGCATGATAGCCGATTTGAATTTTGTGTACACCGGCGCGACGCCGGAAGCGCTGAGCGCGAACTGGAACAAGCAGCAGATCAAAATCCTGCTGCAGCATGCCGGCGTCACCACGCCGCGCTGGCAGATTTACGAGGACACGGCGGCGGACGGCTGGCATTTTTTCCCGGCAATTGTGAAACTGGCAAATGAACATTGCAGCCTGGGCGTGACGGCGAAGTCGGTGGTGCTGAACCGCAAGGAATTGAAGCGGCGCATCCGGTACGTGCTGGAAAAATACAAGCAGCCGGCATTGGTGGAGGATTTTATTGACGGCCGGGAATTCCACGTCTCACTTTGGGGGAACCATGACATTTCCATGTTGCCGCCGGTGGAAATGGATTTTTCGGCCTTGAAAAACATACACGACCGCCTGTGCACCCACGGCGCAAAGTTCGATCCCAATTCCCTGCATTACCGTAAAATCGTCACCCGGTTTAAAACCGAATTGTCGGCTGCGGAAAATGCCGGCCTGGAAAAAACCGCCGTGCAGGCTTATCACACGGCCGGCTGCCGCGATTATGCCCGGATTGATATCCGCCTGCGCAAGGGGGTATTTTACGTCCTGGATATCAATCCCAACGCAGACTTGACCTCCGAGGCCAGCACGGCCTGCGCCGCCGCCGAAGCGGGGTATTCATACGGCGCGCTGGGCAGCCGCATCGTCCGCCTGGCGGCGGAACGCCATCCGCTGTTCGGCGGCGGCCAATCTTCCCTCGGCCTTTAGCGCGGCTGATGTTCGGCCGCGACGGTGATGGCCAATCCGCCGCGGGCGTTGAACCGGCCCGTCACTCGCGCCTGCCGGGGCCGGATGGCTTGGACCACGTCGTCCAGAATCCGGTTCACCGCCGCCTCGTGAAACGTCCCATGATTCCGGTAGGAAAACAGGTACAGTTTCAACGACTTGCTTTCCAGGCACAGCCGGTGGGGAATGTATTCGATCGTGATCACACCGAAATCCGGCTGGCCGGTGATGGGGCAGAGCGCGGTGAATTCCGGGCAATGGAAGGTGATCCAGTAGTCCCGCCCGGGATGCGCGTTGGGAAACGCTTCCAGGCGCGCCTGGTCGGGGGAGGCGGGATACACGGTCCGGGATTGGCCGAGCAAGGTCAACCCGGTCGGCGCCATGGGCGCCGGTTTGCGCGGCTTGGATGTTTTTTGCATGCGCCGGATTATATACAACCAGGAAACGGTGACAATCTTTTAAATGCCTGGCGTACGCCAGGTTTCGGCATGGAACTACCCGGATGGCTCACCGCAGGTTCGCCCTCCAAAATTACGAGCATTGTTGAAATCTGCGCGCGCTAGGGCACGGGGACGCCCGCCAGGCCGGAGAAAAACGGCCCGGCCTTACGGTACGCGTTGCCGGAAAGCCAGACATGCCAGCCATCGTTGAATACGGCCGGGTCCGCCCGGCCGTCGCCGTCGAAATCGCCCGGGCAGGGCGCGCCGGAAATTTCGAGGGCGAGGCTGTTCACCGCATAGCCGCCGGCGGAGAGGGCGGCGGTCCAGACGGCGCCGTTAACCATGGCCGGATCAGCTTTGCCGTCGCCATCGAAATCGGCGGCTGCCGGCTGGCCGGCGCCCAAGCCGAAGTTGAAGGAGTAGTGGGTGGCATAATTTTCCGTGGAAAGCGCCGTGTGCCACACTTCGCCCAGGATCAACAGCGGGTCGGCCTTCCCATCGCCGTCGCAATCGGCCAGGAGCGGTATGCCGGCGGCAGTGCCCAGCGCTACGGCGGTCATGGCGTAATTTTGGGAGGAGAACCAAATCCGCCAGGCGCCGTCCGGCATCACCACGACGGGGTCGGCCTTGCCATCGCCATCCGCGTCGGCGGCCAGCATGGCG